>JACQIJ010000006.1 GCA_016198545.1 Pseudomonadota bacterium | reverse complement strand
TCCCTGACAAGTCAGGGATTCGGGGCGAGGATGCACAGGGCGACAGGGCGCGACGACGAAAGAGTGTGGCCCTTAGGGACCCAAGCGATGTCACCGTCCGTGAAGTCCACGCAGTACACGAAGGCGCGGTGGTCTGAGTCCTCGGTGGCCGTAAACTGCCAATGAGCGATGCAAGAATCGATGGACGTAATGATTTCCTGTCCGCCTTGCGCTTTCAGGGCCGCATTAATGTCACCAACGCGGGAACGCAGATTGTTTGCAACCGTGACGGCGCATGTTCCGATTTTACGACCCTGGACGATTTGCCCGGTTCCAATGGCCAGACCAGTCGTTACGGCCTGCCTTAAGGCGTTTGCCTGTTCCCAGGCCTGTTCGTAAATGACATCCTTTGCGCTATCAGGACGGTCAAAAATCTGCATGCCGGTCAAGGCCTGACCGTCAACGTGAATGCCGTGGCTTGCATCAATATTGCGGATGCTGGCTATATCTTCATTAAAGGTGCCAAGCGCGCGATTAAAAATTTTGGCCGTATCTTTCGGCGCGACGAGCAATTCAGCCTTTGCCGTATCAGGAAGATCGGCAAGATATTTACTGACTTTATTAAGCTGAACCTGACCGGCTTTTACAACAGCATTGGCCGGGTTAAAGGCTGCGGCGGTCGGACTGGAAGAAATTATGCCCGGCGCGCTTGTTTGTTCCTCAACGGGAGTTAGCTTCATAACTCTGCCGTTACCGTTCGTGATAATCGTAACGTCCACGCCGTTCAAAGCGGACACATCAAATGTCAAATCGCCGGTTTCAGAACGCTCAAGGGTTATGCCTTGAAACTCGCCTTTTAAGCGCCTTGTTGCCTTCGCCAAGGCTACGGCCGACAGGTCGCGGAAACTTTCTTAATAAAGTATTAACTGACTTTTAACACAACGTTATGGAATTTGTTAAGCTTTTGGATCGGAACGCTTTTTTATGCCATCTGCCGTTCCCGCATGCCGGAAAGCGCAAAAACCGCATCGGTAATGTGCATTTCCACGCGCTGCGCGCCGTTCCATGTATCCGGCTTTAAATGACCAAGCAGGTGGAAGGGCGTGTCACGACCCTGCTTAAGCAACGCCTGCCCCACCGGCGTGTCGGCGGCCTTGAAGGCCATCGCTTTCATCCGGCTGCCGCCTTCCCAGTCGGACACCATGCAGCGCACATGATCCTTGCCTACGATATCGGCCTTGTGCACCCGCACATTCGGCAGCATAAACAGCGGCTCCTCATGCCCCTGCCCGAACGGCCCCATATGCTGCTGGATCAGGTTCACGAAATCGAACTGCGCACCGCGCACAGACATGACGGCATCCACCACGGTCTCGCTGACCGCCGGTTGCCCAGCCAGTTGCCGCGTGACATGCTTTGTCAGAAACGCGCTGAAATCCACGACCTGATCCGGCAGGATGGTGAAACCCGCCGCCATCGCATGCCCGCCACCCTTCAGCAGCAATCCTTCATTCCGCGCATCGATGAACGCCGCGCCCATGTTCACGCCGGACACCGATCGCCCCGACCCGCGCCCCTCCATCCCGCCTTCATGGCCGGGCGCGTAAGCGATGCATACGGCAGGCCTGCCGTATTTTTCCTTCAGCCTGCCCGCAACCAGACCGGACAAGCCGGGATGCCAGTTTTCATGGCCAACGATGATTACGGGATTTTCATGCAGGCGTTCGCCCTCCACCATGCCGACGGCATGTTCGAACATTCCGGCCTGCATCGCCTTGCGCTGTTCGTTGCAGTCGTTGAGCGTCCAGGCGATATTTTTCGCCTCCTCCGGATCATCGGTGGACAACAGCCGCGCGCCGAGATCGGCCTGATGCACGCGGGAACCGGCGTTAATACGCGGGCCGAGCGCAAAGCCGAGCGTATAGGGCGTCGGCGCGCCGGAAACCTTTGATACATCGAGCAGCGCGCGCAGGCCGGGATTGGCCGTCTTCGCCATGCGCTCCAGCCCCGCGCGGACAATCAGGCGGTTGACGCCGGTCAGCGGCACCATGTCGCATACGGTGCCCAGCGCAACGATATCGAGCCAGTCCTTCAGCGGCGCTTCCGCAAGGCCGTTCTTCTCAAAAAATTTTATCGTACGCAGCTTCGCATTCACGGCCACGCACAGCATGAACGTCACCCCGCACGCCGCCAGCATCGACAGGCCGGACGTATCATCCTTACGTTTCGGGTTGACGACATGCGTGGCGGGCGGAAGTTTTTCCTCCGCCTCGTGGTGGTCGAGGACGATGATATCGAGGCCGATCTTGCGCCCTTCGGCAATCACGTTGTGCGCAGTGATGCCGCAGTCGCACATGATGACGATCTCCGCGCCCTGATCCTTTAAAATGCGTAGGGCGTTTTCGTTCGGGCCGTAACCTTCCTTCATGCGGTCGGGAATGTAAAGCGGCGGGTTCAAGCCGCAATGGCGCAGAAACCGCGCCAGCAGCGAACTGGACGTCGCGCCATCGACATCGAAATCGCCAAACACGCCGATTTTTCTTCCGCCAACGACGGCATCGGCGACGAAAGCGGCGGCATCATCCATGCCCGCAAGAGTCAGCGGGTCGGGAAAATCGCGCGCCAATTTCGGATAGAGAAAACTTTCAATCTTGTCAGCGGCGACGTTCCGCGCCGCCAGCATCCGCGCGATGAATTCCGGCATGCCGTGCGCGCGCATGATCTGAGCCACGACATCGTCATCGGCAGGAGCCGCCACCCACCGCGCCTGCATCAATGAATTTTCAACATCGAACGACATGAACCTCAACCACCAAGACACGGGGACACCAAGAAGACTATAGATAAATCTGGCGTTCCGGCGTCTTGCTGATAAATTATTTCCACATATCCACAGGCTACAGGCGGCTGCGCAAAGCGCCGGAAGGATTGGAAGACACAGATCGGTGATCTTTCATCATGCGGCAGACAACGTCGGGAAGGCGTTCATAATCCTTTTCATCATTGTAAAGATGACATGAAACGCGCAACATATGCTGTCCGTTGAACTGCGCCGCGTAAGCGCGGTGATCGTACTTCTTTTCAAATATGGAATAGAGATTTCCCGGCCGTTCCTTTTCCTCGGGAAATTCAAGCGGCCCAAGCGGCAACGTGAACATCGAACCGAACATGTCCTCCGGACAGGGTTTTTGCATCTTCAGTTCCGCGCAAAGAAAATCCCGCGTCCTGACCGCAAGATCATGGTTGCGCTTCATGATGCCCGGCCAGCCCGCCGGATGCAGCGACGCCATATAGCTTATCGTATCCGGCACGCACAGGCGCGCCGTAAAATCGCGCGTCCCCTGCCATGCAAACCGCTCGGCAAAGGGGTTTTCCGGCTTTGCCCATCCGGAAGCGACGACAGGCATGATGTCTTCCTGCCTGTCCTTCCTGACATGAAGAAAAGCCGAACTCCACGGCGCGCAGAGCCACTTGTGATGATTGCCCGTATAATACGCTGCGCCGATATCTTTCATGTTCAGGGGAACCTGACCCGGCGCATGCGCACCATCAACGAACGTATCTATTCCGCATTCGTTCAGGGCAGCGACAATTTCTTTCACAGGGAATATGACGGCGGTCGCGCTGCTGATATGGTCGATGATGGCCAGCTTTGTCTTGCCCGTAACAGCGGATAAAACGGATTTCTTTATCTGCTCCGGACTTTGCGGAGGATAGGGAACCGCAACCGTTCTGACCTCAAATCCCTGCCGCTTCGCCAGATATGCCAGCGGCGCGGGGAAGTTTGCGTAGATATGATCCGTAAGCAAAACCTCGTCCCCCGGCCCAAGCGGCAGGGAGCGTATGACCGTATTGAATCCTTCCGTCGCATTATCGACGAAAACCGTATCTTCCGTATCCGCGCCTATAAACGCGGCAACCCCGGCCCGCGCCGCCGTCACTTTTTCATGAACGCCGCTCCAGATAAAGGCCTCGCGGTTGGAATTTATATCGGCCCCCAGCCGCGCCTGTTTCTCAAGAATGACCCTCGGCGTTGCCCCGAAAGAACCGTGATTGACGTTAATACTTCCGCTCAAATCCCAGAGAGATCTGTAACCGGCAGGCTCGCCCCTATTGGTTTTACCTGAAAAGCTTTCCTTCATATGCGGAATTGTATCAAAACCCCCGGGAATTCACAAATTACCGCCCGGCCTTCTTCGTAAAATCGTGCGTCGCCTCAATGCGGCGGATTGTGCCGGATTTGGAGCGCATGACGATGGATTGCGTCACCGCGCCGCCGGGAAAACGCCGCACCCCGCGCAGCATCGTACCATCCGTCACGCCGGTGGCCGCGAACATCACATTGCCGGGTTTTGCCAATTCATCAGTGCAGTAGATTTTCGTCAGATCCTTGATTCCCCACTTCGCAGCGCGGGCTTTTTCGTCGTCGTTGCGGAAGACAAGGCGACCGATGATCCGCCCGCCGGTACATTGCAGGGCGGCAGCCGCCAGAACGCCTTCCGGCGCACCACCAGTCCCCATGTAAACGTCAATGCCGCTTTCGGGATCGGCGGCGGCCATTACGCCCGCGACATCGCCATCCTGAATGAGGGAGATCCGCGCACCTGCCTCCCGCACGCTTTTGATAATTTTTTCATGCCGCGGACGGTCGAGAATGCAGACCAGCAACTCATCCACGTTCGCGCCCTTGGCCCGCGCGATCTTCCGCACGATATCGGCGGGCGGTGCATCAAGATCGAGGATACCTTCCGGTATTCCCGGCCCGACCGCCAGCTTCTCCATATAAGTATCCGGCGCGTTCAGAAACCCGCCCTTATCGGTCAGCGCGATGACGGCCATCGCGTTGTGGCCGCCCTTGGCGGTGATAGTCGTGCCTTCGAGCGGATCGAGCGCGATATCGATATCCGGCCCGCCTGCGCCGACGCGCTCGCCGATATATAACATCGGCGCTTCGTCGCGTTCCCCTTCGCCTATCACGACGGTGCCGTTGATGTTCAGGGTATTGAGCGCCAGCCGCATGGCGTCCACGGCGGCGCGGTCGGCTTCCTTTTCATCCCCGCGCCCGACTTCGCGCGAAGCGGCCAGCGCGGCGGCTTCCGTCACCCGCACAGCCTCCAGCGCGACGTTGCGGTCCATCGCAAAGCTTTCGTCATGCGAAGCAATGTGCGCGATCGTCTTTTCCATCCTTTTCATGACTCCCCTGTCCTCTCCCTGTTATGAAAGAAAATACAAATTCTGCGCAAAACGCCTTGTCTGGAACGGAAGATCTAAAAATCCACGTTTTCATAGTGGCCCGCAGGCGTGAAACCGGGAATGCGGTCTTCGAGAAGAGGCCGGAAACTGGGCCGGGATTTAACGCGCGCATACCAGTCGCGGGCAGCCTGATGCTCCTCCCACGGCACATCGCCAATATAGTCGATAGCCGACAGGTGCGACGCGGCAGCGATGTCGGCCAGGGAAAACTGTTCCCCCGCCAGCCATTTGCGCTTTTCGATCAGGAAACCGATATAGTCGAGATGATAATGGATATTCGCATGCCCCGCCCGGATCGACGGACCGTGCGGCTCGCCCAGCCGCAGGAAACGCTTCATCAGCTTCTCGCCGACGAGATTGTCGGTCACTTCACGGTTGAACTTGACGTCGAACCAGCTGATCAGACGCCGCGTTTCCGCGCGTTGCACGGGATCGATGCCCAACAGATTGTTGTCGGGATAGACTTCTTCGACAAATTCACAGATTACCTGGCTATTGGCCAGCGTCGTTCCGTCGGGTTCAATAAGGACCGGCACGTCGCCCGCCGGGTTCAATGCCAGAAACTCCGTCCGGCGCTCCCATACTTTTTCAATCTTAAGGTCAAAAGCCAGTTTCTTCTCGGCCAGCGCAACGCGCACTTTCCGTGAAAACGGATGGAGCCACAAGTGAAACAATGTCCTCATGCGAAAAAGGATACCGCAATAAAAGGACTTTTGACACCCCGAATCTGCTGCGTGGATGGTTTTACGGAAGGCCGTCTTATTGCTGGCGAGCCCGCAATTTCACATGTACGGTTACGGAATTACCGACAGCTTTCGTATCGCGCCACTGCCCTGCGCCAATACCGAAATCAAGACGCTGTAAAACCGTCTGCCCATTCATCGCCGCGACCTTATGTCCTGTTTCGTCAGTAGTGATTTCAAGCGTAAAAGGCAGTTCGACGGGCTTCTTTACGCCGCGGATGGATAAATCGCCATGCGCAACGTACTGATTGCCCCCGGTTTTCTCTATCTTTTCCGAGCGGAACACGGATTCGGGAAACGATTCGATATTGAACCATTCCGGCTTCACAATTTCGGCATCGCGGTCATGGCTGTTGGTTGTAATGCTGCCCGTATTGATTCTGATTTCGACCCGGCTGTCGAACAGGCGCAGAGGATCAAAAGATATCTCGCCGTCGAATTCTTTAAATTCCCCGTCGAAGGCCGCGGCCATCTGCGTCCCGGAAAAAGTCAGGGCGCTGTTTTCAGGGTCGATGATCCATACGGGAGCAGAGGACGAACCGGCATAAGCCGCACCCGACGCCGCCGCAATGACAAGACTGATTAAGGCAATGCGCATGCCGGGCAGCATACGACGCAGCGTGCCGTCCTTGTCAACCATATGGTGCTTTATTGCGCCCGCCGCATGAAGAACAATCAATCCAATCAGAATCCTGGAAAGCACAACGTGGACGGTCACGAAAAAAGAGGCCGCCTCTTTACTTTCAGGATAGATGCTGGGCAGCGTAAACCAACCAAAGACGCTGACCGGGAAGTTTTTAGCCGATGATATAGCCCACCCGGTCAGGGGCATCACGAAAAGGCACAGATACAACAAAAAATGAGCGGTCTTTGCCAGCTTTTTCTCCCACGACCTGTGGGAGGGCAGCGGCAGGGGACGGACATTGGAAAGCTTCCACGCCAGCCGTCCGGCGACCAAAACCAGCACCGTAATGCCGAGCGACTTATGCCAGAAATACAGGTTGAAAATCAAGGGGCCGGGTTCCAGATCGACCATATACAGACCGAGCCCCAAAAGACCGACAACCAGCGCGGCCATGCCCCAGTGAAAGAGCCTGGAAACGCCCCCGTAGCGCTCCGCCGTATTGCGCCAGATCACGGCGTCCCCTGCTCCATGCCCGGGGGATCGTTACGAATGCCTTCCACCTCGATAGTGATATCGACCTCATCGCCGACGAGCGGCAGCCCGTATGTCATCCCGAAATCGGAACGCTTGATTTTCGCGTGGGCGGAAAAACCGGCGACATGCTTCCCGCTGAAGGCGTGTTTTTCCGCCTTGTTAAACGTCGCAGCCAGCGTTACGGGCTTCGTTACGCCCAGAAGCGTCAGATCGCCCGTGATATTCGCCGTATTATCCGACAGGACCTCTATTTTTGTGCTTTTGAATGTCATATCCGGAAATTTCTCGACATCAAAAAAATCGGCGCCTTTCAGATGCTGATCCCATTTTTCATCGCCCATGAAAAGACTGGCCGTTATTACAGTTGCCTCGACACGGGAGTTTTCCGGCTTGCCGCGATCAAACGTAAACACTCCGCTGTAATCAAGAAATTTGCCATGAGAATTTGAAAACCCCAGATGGTTGACGGAGAAAACGACCTGCGTATGCGGTTTTTCCAGCGTATACTCCTCTACTTGAGCTTGCGCCGGAACGGGCATCATCAATACGAAAGTCGCAGCAGCTAGAATCAGTCTCTTCATGAAATTAACTCCTTGAGGATTAAGGTTTTCAGGCACAACCGAGAAAATAAGGATCATCTGCGGAAAATCAAGGCCCTGCCGCATAATGACGGTAGATATAGACAAAAAGAAACGTCCCGGCCAGAGATACCGCCCAGTTCAGAAGCCCGTACTTGAGTTTCCAGCCCCTGTCGCCCTTCATCTTTTCCAGAATTTCCTGCCGGCTGTAGCCGCGCAGAATGACCGATAAAAGCGCCTGTCCCGCGAAAAAACCGCAGATGAGGCCGGCTATGGCGGAAAGATAGACCATCATTAAAAAATCGGTTACGGTGACCCGGTTTGTTGCAACAAAGTACGGTTTTCATTTTAATGCCTCTTCTGCACATTGTCATCCTCGCTATCGTTCAGGGCATCACCGAAGTCCTGCCGATCAGCTCAAGCGCGCACTTGCTCATTGAGCATGAACTGCTGCACGAAGGACAAAGCATCGAAGAAAATCTGATTCTTGATATTGCCTTGCATGTGGGAACGCTGGCCGCCGTTCTCATTTATTTTCGCCGCGACATCCTGGGGCTTCTTGCGAGCCTGCCCCGTTTCTTCCAGACGAAGGAAAAGGACGGCGCGCAGAAAAAAGGCGCGCAGATGGTCGCCAATATAATCGTTGCGTCCATCCCGGTGGTGATTGCCGGATTGATGCTGCATATTCTGCAGCCCGCCTGGGCGCGATCGCTGATTATCACGCCGTGGAGTCTTATCTTCTTCGGCATTCTTCTGTGGGTCGCCGATCGGTACAAGCCGTCAAATATGACGTTTGCCGATATGACATGGAAACATGCTCTATTTATCGGATCGGCGCAGGTTCTGTCGCTCGTGCCGGGAACGAGCCGTTCGGGCGTGACCATGACCGCGGCGCGCTGGCTTGGATTCTCGCGCCTCGACGCGGCGCGTTTTTCGCTTTTCATGGCCATCGTCGCCATCAGCGGCGCCGGCGTGATCGGCGGCATCGGCCTGCTGGAGAAAAACAACGCCGCGCTGACATACGACGCCCTTGCCGCCGCCGCCGTATCCTGCATCGCCAGCTACGCGGCTATCGTCCTGATGATGCGTTGGCTGGCGCGCGCATCCTTCACGCCGTTCGTGGCATACCGGATCGCGCTGGGCATCGTGCTGCTGATCATGATAGGGTCCGGCGCGCTGGGTTAGCCCGCATACCTGTAAAAAAAGATCTCAGTGCCGCCGTGAGAACGGGAATTAAGAAGCGCAAACTCCTCCGGCGCAGCCGGGCACGCCCCTTCCTCAGCCTCGGCCACACACACGGCCCCCGGCGCGATCCATCCGCATGCCGCGAGCGCCGCCAGCGCAGGCGCGATGAAATCTTTGCGGTAGGGAGGATCCAAAAATACAAGGGAAGCGGGCGGCGCTTCCGCACTGCCCGGCGTCAGGACGTCACGATGAACGGTTCTTGTCTTGCCATCGACCTTGAGCGAGGCGATATTTTCCCGGCAGCAATCGATGGACTTGCGGCTTTTATCGATAAAAACGCATGACGCCGCGCCGCGTGACAATGCCTCCAGCCCCAGCGCGCCCGTTCCGCAAAACGCATCCAGAACGATGGCATCAGCAGGGAGGCCGTACTTCTGCAGCATGTTGAAGATAACCTGCCTCATCATGTCGGAGGTGGGACGAATGTCATCGCCGGGAGGAGCGACAATCTTGCGGCTCCTGAACTCCCCGGCGGCTATGCGCATGGCTTGAAGAATCCCGCCATCTGTTCCCGCATCGTCTTTTTATTTATTTCCTTCGCCGCGCCCTCCGGCAAATCGCCCAGTAAAAACGGCCCGTAGGATACGCGGATAAGCCTGTTTACCGGCAAGCCCAGATGCTCCATGACCTTGCGCACCTCGCGGTTTTTTCCTTCCTTCAACGAAACACCGAGCCACGCATTCGCGCCCGATTGCTTCTCCTGCTCCATCACGGCCTCTATCGAGCCGTAGCGCATTCCATCGATCCTTATTCCCTTCTTCAGTTTTTCCAGCCGCGCCGGGTCGGGGCGCCCGTGAACCCGCACGCGGTAACGGCGCTTCCAGCCCGTCTGCGGCAATTCCAGATAGCGCGCAAGCTCTCCGTCGTTGGTCAGCAGCAACAACCCTTCGGAATTGATATCCAGCCGCCCGACGCTGACGACGCGCGGCAACCCCTTCGGCAGGTTGTCGAATACCGTGGGCCTTCCCTTTTCATCCCGCGCCGTGGTCACGAGCCCCACGGGCTTGTGATACAGGAACAGGCGCGTCTCCTCCACGCCCGGCAGGGGTTGCCCATCCACGGTAACGGCATCTCCGGGGCCAACCGTAAAGGCGGGCGTCGTCAGCACCTTGCCGTTGACAGCCACGCGCCCCGCTTCGATCCAGCGCTCCGCGTCGCGGCGGGAACACAGCCCCGCCCGCGCCATCACCTTGGCAATACGCTCTTTTTTATCGTCCATTTTTATGGTTCTATCACCAACACGCATGGAAGACAAAGACCTTCATTTTATGCATATCGCGCTGGAGGAAGCCTGCGCCGCGGCCGGCCGGGACGAAGTGCCCATCGGCGCGGTTCTGGCCGGGCCGGACGGAACCGTCATCGCCCGCAACGGCAACCGCACCCGCGAACTGAGCGACCCCAGCGCGCATGCCGAAATGCTTTGCATCCGGGAGGGATGCGCCAAAGCGGGAGCGCAGCGCATCCCCGATTGCGACCTCTACATAACGCTTGAGCCATGCACGATGTGCGCGGCAGCCATAAGTTTCGCCCGCGTCCGGCGGCTTGTCATCGGCGCGCCCGATCCGAAAGGCGGCGGCGTTCTTCATGGCGGCAGGTTCTACGAACAGCCGACATGCCACCACAAACCGGAAGTCGTATGCCTTGAAATGCCCGAATGCGGGAAAGTGTTGAAGGATTTCTTTTCCGCATAAAGGAAAAAGAATTAGGCTGACGCCTTTTCTTCCGCTCAGCCGCGGCGCGCCAGCCGATATCGCGGCGGCAAAATCCATCCGGCCAGTCGATTTTATCCACGGCTTCATAGGCGTTTTTCTGCGCATCCGCGATCGTCGCGCCGGTGGCGGTGACGCCCAGCGCGCGGGCGCCGAAGTTTAATATCCGCCCGTCAGGTGCGCATTTTGTTCCTGCATGAAACACTTTCACTTCCGGCATCGCATCGGCAACGCCGATGTTGCGGATCTCGGTGTCTTTTTTATATACGCCGGGATATCCTTTCGCCGCCATCACGACGCACAGCGCCGCGTCATCGCGCCAGAGAATTTTATCGCGTACGGAATCGAGCGCGCCGCGCGCCGCCGCGTCGAGAATTTCCAGCAGGTTGCCTTCCAGGCGCATCATCAATGCCTGGCATTCCGGGTCGCCGAAGCGCACGTTGAATTCCAGAAGTTTCGGCACGCCCTTCACCACCATGATACCGGCGAACAGCACGCCCGCGAACGGGAATCCATCGGCAGCCATCCCGTCGATGGTTGGTTTTATAATCGTATCCTCGATCTGTTTTCCAAGCGCGGGCGTCATCATATGCGCGGGGGAATAGGCGCCCATGCCGCCGGTATTCGGCCCCGTGTCGCCGTCGCCGACGCGCTTGTGATCCTGCGCCGACGTCAGGCAGAGATAATCCTTTCCATCGGCCAGCGCGAAGAAACTCAGTTCCTCACCATCCAGAAATTCCTCAATGACGATCGCGCTGCTGGCCTTGCCGAACAGCGATCCAGACAGCATGCCCTCCGCCGTTTTTTCCGCATCTGCCGCCGTTTCAGCGACAATGACGCCCTTTCCTCCTGCCAAACCATCGGTCTTAACGACAATCGGCGCGCCGGTCTTTCTAATGAAAACCTTTGCTTTCTCTATATTTGTGAATGTCTCATAGGTTGCCGTGGGAACATCGTATTTCGCGCATAAATCCTTCATGAAGGCCTTGGATCCTTCCAGCCGCGCCGCCGCCCGTGACGGACCGAATACGAGGATATCTTTTGCGCGCAGCATGTCGGCAAGCCCCAGCGTCAGCGGCGCTTCCGGTCCGACGACGACAAGATCGATTTTTCTCTCGACCGCAAATGCGGTGATTTTTTCAACGTCCTCGGCGGCGATATCGACGATTTGCGCGCATTCGGCAATGCCGGCATTGCCGGGGCGCAGTACAGTTCATCGCAATGCTCCGATTGCGCCAGCCGCCACGCCAGGGCATGTTCACGGCCACCGCTGCCCACCAGTAAAACGTTCATCCCTGCTCCTTCAGGCTGACCAGCGTGGCATTGCCGCCCTGCCGGGTTGTGTCGGTGGATGTCACGCGCTCGGTGGCGAAACGGGGCAGGTAATGCGGTCCGCCCGCCTTCGGCCCGGTGCCGGACAGGCCCTGCCCGCCGAACGGCTGCACGCCGACGACCGCGCCGATCATGCTGCGGTTCACATACGCATTGCCCGCGCGCACCGCGCCGGTGACGTGCCGCATGACACTGGTGATGCGCGTGTGCACCCCGAAGGTCAGGCCAAACCCGGTCGCGTTGATATCTGCAATCACGCTCTCAAGTTCTTTGGCTTTATAGCGTACGATGTGCAGAACGGGGCCGAAATTCTCCTTCTCCAGCGCGCGGATATTGCCGATCTCGTACGCACAGGGAGCGAAGAAAGATCCCTGTTTATAAAGCTTTTCATCCATCGGCGCGGCGGCGATAAAGGCGCCGTTCCCGTCCAGCCATGCCCTGTGTTTTTCCAGCACCGCGCGCGACGGCATGTCGATGACGGGGCCGATATCCGTTGACAGGTCCATCGGATCGCCGGGCCGCTGCTGCGCCATCGCGCCCTTGAGCATATCAATCACTTTGTCCGCCATGTCTTCCTGCAAATGCAGCACGCGCAGGGCGCTGCAACGCTGCCCGGCGGATCGGAACGCACTGACGATCACATCATCCACAATCTGTTCGGACAGCGCCGACGAATCCGCGATCATCGCGTTCTGCCCGCCTGTTTCGGCGATCAGCGGCACGATGGGGCGATTCTTCGCCGCCAGCGCGCGGTTGATGCCCCACGCCACTTCGGTGGAGCCTGTGAACGCGACGCCCGCGACATCGGGATGCGCGATCATGACGCCGCCCAGCCGCCCGCCGCCGGGCAATAATGTAATCGCTTCCGGGTGCACGCCCGCCTCGATCATCAGTTCCACCGCGCGCATCGCGATAAGGGGTGTGGGGCTTGCGGGCTTGGCGATGACGGCGTTTCCCGCCATCAGCGCAGCAGTGATTTGCCCGGCGAAAATCGCCAGCGGGAAATTCCACGGCGATACACAGACCAATACCCCGCGCCCGCGCTGCGTTAAAATGTTCCGCTCCCCCGTCGGTCCGGGCAGGATCTCGCCAGCGGCGGCGAATTCCATGCGCCCGCGCATGGCGTAATAGCGGCAGAAATCGACCGCTTCGCGCACTTCGGACAAGCCGTCCTCAATGGTGCGCCCCCCCTCCAGGGCAATCAGCCCCATCAGTTCCGCGCGATGCTGTTCCATCAAATCTCCGAAACGCTCCAGCGCCGCGGCGCGATCCTCCGCTGGCGTTGCGTCCCACTCACGAAATCCGCGCTGCGCGACAGCAAAGGCTTTTTCGATTTGCGCCTCATTGGTTTCCCAGACCGTGCCGATGGTTTTTGCGTTGTCGGCAGGGCTGACGGCCGGGCGCGCCGCGCCTTCCCTGATGGGTTTTCCGCCGATCAGAGGCGCCGCTTCCCATTGCCTGTCTTTGACTTTGCGCATTTCCGACAGTAACGGCGCCACATCGGTTATTTCGGTGATGTCGATGCCTGACGAATTGAGACGCACGACACCGTAAATATCCTTCGGCAGCGGGATTTTCGGATGGCGTTTTTCCTTATGCGCCCGCGCATCCGCCACCGGATCGGCGACGATTTCATCCAGCAGCGTTTTGGGATCAAGCAGTTTGTTCACGAACGAACTGTTCGCGCCGTTCTCCAACAGCCGCCGCACGAGATAGGGCAACAAATCCTCATGCGACCCGCACGGCGCATAAACACTGACCGGCGCCGCACCGTCAGCAAGGACGAGATCATGCAGCGTCTCGCCCATGCCGTGAAGGCGCTGGAATTCGAACCCGTTGCGGTTGTTTCCCGCCAGCTCCATCACTGCGGCAACGCTGTGCGCGTTGTGCGTGGCGAACATGGGGTAAAAAACGTCGCGACGTTCCAGCATCTTGCGCGCGCAGGCGATATAGGAAACATCGGTGTTCGCCTTGCGGGTGAAGACCGGGTAGCCTTTCAACCCCAGAATCTGCGCCCGCTTCACTTCGGTATCCCAGTACGCGCCCTTGACCAGCCGCACCTGCAATTTGCGTTTGTGTTCCTGCGCGAACGCCGCGAGATAGTCGATCAGCGCAGAACACCTCTTGCTGTAGGCCTGCACGGCAAGGCCGAAACCTTCCCACCCGTTCAGAGATTTGTCCGCAGCGACGGACTTGATGATTTTCAGCGATGTTTCCAGCCTGTCTGCTTCCTCCGCATCCACGGTCAGCGCAATATTCGCGTTCGCCGCCTGCCGCGCCAGAACGCGCAGCCGCTCCGTCAGTTCCGGTACGCATCTGTCGGCATGGCGGAATTCGTAGCGCGGGTGAAGCGCGGAAAGCTTCACCGACATGCCGGGACGCGCCTTTTCCTCCGCCACGCCAGAAATTTTGGTCAAGGCGTCACTGTAAACATTGAAATATCGCTCTGCATCGGCGGCCGTTCGCGCGCCCTCGCCCAGCATGTCGTATGACATGCGGTAGCCCTTTTTCTCGTAATCCTTCGCGTTTTTGACGGCCTCGTCGATGGTGCGCCCCAGCACGAATTGCCGGCCCATCATCCGCATCGCCTCGACCATCGCTTTTCTTATGACCGGCTCGCCCAGCCGTCCTACCGCAGAGTCCAGCGCCCTGCTGGCCAGAGACAGGCCAAACCCCGCAGCCTTCACCAGCATGTCCTTTGACCCACCCTGCCTGGACAGCCACTCAGCGGCCTTCATCTTGTCGCGGATCAGCAAATCCGCCGTATGCGCATCGGGAATGCGCAACAACGCCTCGGCCAGCGTCATCAGCGCAAGGCCTTCCTCAGTATCGAGGCCGTATTGCTGAAGGAAGGACTCCAATTCCCCCGTCTTGCGCTTCGCAGCCCGGACGCGGGCGACGAAATCGCGGGCGACCTTGTCCACACGCTGCGCCCGCGCCGCATCCCACGGCAGGGCAGCAAGCAGCTCATCAACGCATTGCGCTTCGTCGGCGTAGAGATAGGGTGCGATTTTTGATGCCATAATATCAACCCCGGTCATTGTTTTCGCAAAGGCGTGGCTATATTATCCGACCGAAATGACAACGCAAAGCCCCTCCGCCGCCTCGCCGTCCCGCACCAACGTGCCGGAATTGTCCGTTTCCGAACTGGCGTTTTCCCTGAAACGGACGCTGGAAGAAACTTATGGCCGCGTACGCGTGCGAGGGGAGCTGGGCCGCGTGACCGTTCCGAAGTCCGGCCATATGTATGCCGATTTAAAAGATAACGATGCGGTGCTGAACGCGATCTGCTGGAAGGGGACGCTGCCGCGTCTTTCCGTAAAGCCGGAGGAGGGGCTTGAGGTCATCTGCACCGGTCGGGTCACGACCTATCCGGCGCGCTCGAATTACCAGCTCATTATTGAATCGATGGAGCTGGCCGGCGAAGGCGCGCTGCTGAAGATGCTGGAGGAGCGCAAGAAGAAACTCGCCGCCGAAGGACTGTTTGCGCCGGAGCGTAAAAAATCATTGCCGTTCCTGCCTGAGATTATCGGCGTGGTGACCTCCCCCACGGGCGCCGTAATCCGCGACATCATGCACCGCCTCGATGAACGCTTTCCCCGCCGGGTTTTATTGTGGCCCGTGCTGGTGCAGGGCCCCGGCGCGGCGGAGCAGGTCGCCGCGGCGATCCGCGGTTTCAATGGGCTGCAAAAGCCGCTCCGCCCCGACATCCTGATCGTCGCGCGCGGCGGCGGCAGTCTCGAAGACCTGATGCCGTTCAACGAGGAAATCGTGGTGCGGGCCGCTGCGGAATGCGCGATCCCGATCATTTCCGCCATCGGGCATGAAACCGATGTGACGCTGATCGATTACGCCGCCGACCGCCGCGCGCCGACGCCGACGGGGGCCGCGGAAATGGCGGTGCCGGTGCGGCTCGATCTGATCGCGCAAATTCACGATGACGGGCTGCGCCTGACCAAAAGCGTTTCCCGCCTGTTCGCCGATCTGCAAAACAAGCTTTCCGCGCGCGCGGCGAAACTCGGCGATCCGGCGCGGCTGCTGGAACTGAAGACGCAGCAGATCGACCACGCCGCGCACAAAATGACGTCCCTGTTTGAGCGGTTCCTGTCGCGGCGGGAAGCGCGCAACGGAGAACTGGCGGCGCGGCTGCCGCATCCCCGCCGCCTGATTGACGAGAAGGCGCGCCTGCTTTCCATCCGCGCGGAATCGCTGGCGCGGCTGGGTTCGAAAATGGAAGAAGAGAAGAAAAGGCATCTGGATGCCCTGTCCCGAACCCTGGAAAGCCTTTCCTTCAAGCGCGTCCTGGACCGCGGATTTGCGGTCGTTAAAGACGGGAACGGAAAAATCCTTACAGCCGCAGGACAAACCGAAAAAGGCCGGAAAGTGCGGCTGAACTTCAAAAACGACGAATGCGTCGGCGCCACGATTGATACAGACATTTTGCCCGCAAAAAGCGTATAATGCCCTTCGAGAGGAATACGGATCATGCAGTTGCGCCTTGATGAATTGATGGACAAGCTGGGAGTCGGGCGCATTCTGAACCCTTATGAAACCCATCCGTGGTCGTACTACGACGCGGCAAAAGGGATAACCTGCAGCGCCGAAGTACGCATGGGCATGGACGGCGACGAAATCGAGGCAGAGGCGCAAATGGTTTATGACGCACCGCCGGAAGGAAAGCCGCCGATGGAACAAATATGTTTTATCCGCGCCAAACCGTCCGGCGAAGGAAGGTGGGATTCCGTGCTGTTCCGCGTGCGCGGGCAGCCTTACGGCGAAGATAAATACAACTGGCAGGAAAAATGCTGCCTGTTCTTTTCCCTGCTGGCGCAAAGTCTGCAAATGAACGAGATCCCGGATGTCGACGCTCTGCTGGAGGAGGCGTTCCGCGGACGCAACCGCGGCGGCGATCAGCGCGGCGGCGGCGGCGGAAAATCGCCCAAAATACAGGCGGCGCAGCTTCTGAACAAACCGAAGGGCGGAAGCTTTTAGGGAAGCAGATATCCTTTATTAGAACATTTCCATCATCAGACACCGCCCGGAGCCGCCGCCGTAGGTTTCTATGGTCGGTATCGGCGCATGAATGATGCGATCGAAATATTTGGCAATAAATTTTTTGTTTTCGTCGGTCAGAGCGCCATAGGCGCGCGATGACATAGCCAGCGCCTTTTTGCCGTCCGGCAAAACGACCTCAAGGGAATTGCCGCAGAACGATTTTTCCTGATCCATCGTCAGCTCAAGAACATCGTGCGTTTCCCGCAACTTTCCTAAAACGCGCGCGCGGTCCTGTTCCACGATGCACTCCGCGCAGACAGCTGCCATCTCAGTGCCGATAAACATGGCCAGATCGGTGTGATATACAGGCTTTCCGGTATGGCTGCGCGTTTCAAAGAGAACCGGCTCATATCCCATCAGATCCGCCCATTTCAGAACAGCTTCCCTTTCTGTGCGTTTCGAAAGGGCGGCATAAACGACTTTGTCGACGCGATCCAGGCAAAGACTCCCCGTCGCCTCTACGACAAGGCCTTTATTTTCCCAGTCGCGCAAATCATGAAGAATTTTATATTTCTTTTTCATCGCGTCGATAATTTCAGGAACCCGTTCCCTGCGCCGGTTGGGGCTCAGCATGGGATAGAGAATCATGCCTCCGCCTTCGTGCGTGGAAATCCAGTTGGGAAACAGCATATCGGGGCATCCCTTAATTCCCCTCATGGCCGTTACGCGAACCCCCCCTTTCTCAAGCGCCGATTTATACCCCTCGAATTCCTCGCGCGCCTTCTTCAGGGTTTCTTCATGCGGCTCTTTTTCATCCACCTGGTAGACATTCGTCTCCATGGTTTCCGGGTTCGCATAAAAATCGACCGGCTCTATAAGCAGAATATGGTTCGTCGATTGCATCGGCATGTTTACTCTTTATGTATTTGTCTGAGAAACGAGTCTAGACAGGAAATCAGGCCATGCGCAAGACATGCCGCACAATTTCACGCCAGCTCCCCAAATCACGCCATCCCATGTCAACGGAAATCACGCACAGATTATCCGCCTTTTCCATGACGGCCCGGTCGACCGATTCGCAAGGACAGGAGGAAAACGATTCGGAATCCAGAAAAACGGCATTCTGTATTCTTCTGGCGCGCATGACGGAAGCAAGGCTTTTATCATATAGCAAAGAGTTATTTTTACGCAATGCCTTGAGGAAGTCGCCCGCGCGAAACAGAAATATCCCGCTGTTCCAGTAACAATCTCCTTCGCGCAACAACCGCCGCGCTATCGCTCTGCCGGGCTTTTCAATGAAGGCTGCGCACTCATAGGCCTCTTCATGAAGATTGTTTCCGCGCCGGATATAACCGTAGGCGGTGTCGGCACGATCCGGCCTTATGCCGAACAGGACAAGCTTTCCGCGCTTTGCCAGTGGAAGGCCTTTGCCCACAGCGCGTAAAAACGCATCCGAATTCTCGATGGCATGGTCGGACGGCATGACGAGCAACAGCGAATCCGGATCGCGCGCAGCAAAATAGTGCGAAGCCGCGGCAGCCGCAGGGGCCGTATTTTTTCCGGCCGGCTCCAGAAAAATCTGGTCGGTCCGGATGCCGGCGGCAGCCATATCCGCAACGATGCGTTCCCGGAACCCGGCAAGGGATACGACGGAAGGATCCTTCATCCCCCGTACGCGCATTGCCGTTTCCTGCAACAAGGTATAACGCGAACGCAAGCGTAAAAACGGTTTGGGGCGGCAGCCGGTCAAAGGGCGCAAACGCCTCCCCTGGCCCCCGGCCAGGATGACGGGGCAAACATCCTTCATATCTTCTTCAGGCAGCGGCATGCCGATCTGCTTTCTTAAGATAGTCAGCATAGGCCGCGCGCAAACCTTCGCGCAAGCCGGTATGGGGTTTCCAACCCATGCCCGCCAGGCGCACGCTATCCATCAGCTTGCGCGGGGCCCCATCCGGCATGGCCGCATCAAACATTATTTTCCCGCCATAACCGACAACGCCGGCTATTTCTCCGGCCAAGGCCATTATTGATATTTCATGACCGCTGCCGACATTGACGTGCCCTTCGCCGCCGTAATTTTTCAGCAAAAACACAAGCGCGTCCGCAAGATCATCGACATACAAAAATTCCCGCAGCGGAACGCCCGTCCCCCACAGGACGATGGAAGGAAGATTTTTCATTTTTGCTGCATGCATTTTCATGATGAGCGCCGGAATGACGTGAGAGCGGCTCTGGTCATATGTATCGCCCGGCCCGTATAGATTGCACGGCATGGCTGAAATGAAATCGCAGCCGTATTGCTTTCTATAACTGCCGCACATTTTTATGCCCGCGATTTTCGCGACGGCATAGGATTCATTGGTAGTCTCCAGAGCGCCCGTCAGCAGCGCCTCCTCCCTGATGGGCTGAGATGCAAGCTTCGGGTAAATGCACGAGGACCCCAGAAAAAGAAGCTTTTTCACGCCATGCCCGTATGCCGCATGGATGACATTGGCTTCGATCATGAGATTGTCGTACAGGAAGGACGCCGGCTCGTCACGGTTTGCCTTGATACCGCCGACCCGCGCTGCGGCAAGAATGACGGCATCCGGACTGTTTGCTTCAAACCATGACTCGACATCAGCCTGACTGCGCAGATCCAAATCTGCGCGCGGCGTGGCAAGAACTTCGCATTCTTCGGATTGCAGCCGTCGCGCGTCGGCCGCCCCCACCATGCCGTTGTGGCCCGCAACCCAGATTTTTTTATTCCGCAGCGAGAAATGCTCTGTCATCCCGACCGTCCGCCGAACGGAACGCCGCGCGCTCCGCATCAATCATTTCACGCACGATGTCGCGGAAACCCAGTTGCGGCTTCCATCCCAGTTTTTCATACGCCTTGACCGCATTCCCGACCAGTTCATGCAACTCCGTCGGCCTGTGCAGGTCCGGATCAATTTTTACCAGTACGCGGCCCGTGCGGGCATCAATTCCCTTTTCATCCTTTTCCTTGCCGGACCAGACGAGGTTAATCCCGGTCTGCGCAAACGCAGCCACCACGAATTCCCTGACGCTGCGCGCCTTGCCGGTGGCCAGAACATAATCGTCGGGCTTGTCCTGCTGCAGCATCAGCCACATCCCTTCGATGTAATCCTGCGCATGCCCCCAGTCGCGGCGGGCATTCAGGTTGCCGAGCGCCAGGCATTCCTGCCTTCCCGCTTCTATGGCGGCGACGGCGCGGACGATTTTGCGCGTGACGAACTCCTCGCCGCGCAGCGGACTTTCATGGTTGAATAAAATGCCGTTGCTGGCATGAATGCCATATGCATCGCGATAATTGCGCACGATCCAGTAAGCGTACAGCTTCGCGGCGCCGTAGGGGCTGCAGGGCGAAAAAGGCGTGTTTTCATTTTGCGGCGCAGGGGCATTGCCGAACATTTCCGAACTGGAGGCCTGATAAAATCTGGTATTTAAATTAAGTCCCCGGATTGCCTCGAGCAGGCGCAGCGTTCCCAGCGCATTGATATCCGCCGTCGCCTTCGGCGCATCGAAACTGACCCTGACATGGCTTTGCGCAGCGAGATTATAAATCTCATCGGGCTTTATTTCAGAAAGAATGCGCCACAGCCCGCCGCCGTCAGTCATATCGCCGTAATGAAGACGGAACAGGCGGTTGTCCGCGACAGCCTGTATGCGTTCGCTGTCATCCGTCGCGGCATAAAGCCTCAGGCCGTGGACCTCATAGCCCTTTTCAAGAAGAAACCCGGCAAGAAGAGAACCATCCTGCCCCGTAATACCCGTTATCAGCGCCTTTTTACGCATAGAAAACCCATACGCATCTGGTTTGAAGAATGCGCATGTATGACCGAAAACCACCCAAAAGTGAAGAAAATTCTATTTGCCAAAAGAAAAGCCGTATCCCGGAACTGGCGCCTGCCGAGAACCTGATGCCGGCAATGCGGCGTTAATGTTCGCTACGGCAACCCCAAAATTACCACATAAATCGAGGGGTTTTTCGGCCGCCAGGGAGACGCCCACAGACCGGCAAGCCATGCCGAGCCCGACATTGAGCCGGCCGTCGCTGGGAACGTAGGAGTAATTATCGCCAAGTTCGTCTCCCGGCATAACCATTGGTTTACCCTGCCTTCCTGACTTCTACATAAGCCACTTTGGTGATGCAGGCTGGGAAATCCCCGCCCGGCGGATATTCGACAAGCCCGATCTGAACATTATTGGCTATCCTTTTATATACTTCGCCGCCTTTATAAGGCAGCTCGGCGATAAAATCATACCCGGCGCGGAATTTTATATCCCGATCGCTGATTGATACCGTATAAGTCTCGGCATCCGGCAAATGGGCCGGAACCACGATAATGACCGCGTCATCGTCCTTGCCAAGCAAAAAATCGCACCTGCTAAACACTTTGCACCCCTGCATGTAGATTAAATTGTGGCATAAATGAGTTAATACGGCATAAAAAATAGATAAAATTGAATATATTTGCCGTAATGTTATGGTTTTATCAGGAAACCGGGGCCTTCCGCCAGCGAAAAGGCCATGCCAGCTGGGCCAGGAAGCCGGGGGGCATGTATTCGGCGATGCCTATATCAACGGGCGGCCGACGGCCGGCAGGGTTGAAAAACGTGCCGAAAAGATGATCCCATAACATAATATTTTCACTGTAGTTCCTGTTACCCTCCCGGATATCCCGGCTGTGATGCCAGCGGTGGAGACCGGGCGTATTAAAGACCCACGACAGAAGACCGAAGCGCATATCGACGTTGCAATGAGTCATCATGCCGATAAAGGCCGTTATGGCCGAGAGCCAGACGAACACCTCCATCGGCGCGCCCAGCGCAAGCAGAATGGACATGCCCAATACAATGCTTTTCAGGCTATCGATGAAATGAAAGCGGCCGGTATTGATGATCCAGAGGCGCGTCACGCTGTGATGTATGGCGTGGAACCGCCAGAGCGGCGGCCATTCATGCGCTATCCGGTGACCCCAGTACAGGCCAAACTCAGCCACCACGACTCCCAGCGCGACCTGCGCCGCCATCGGCCAATGGCGCGGCCAGACGCCGTATCCCGGTTCGGATGCCGGAGTCAGATAGGCGGCAACCCCGATGACCGCGCTGAAAATCACAAGCGTTTGCACCGTGCCCTTGCTGGTCAGCGTATGGGCGATATTGGCAAACGTCTGGCCATCGTCGCGGTTCCACTCCGGCTCGAATGGCGCCCAGCGTTCCAGCGCAAACAAACTTGCGGCCAAAAACGCATAAGCCATATTGAAAAACAGAACCGGCTTTCCTAATGAAAATCCATAGCCGGTAACAAGGAGACACGCGGCGAAAAGACCGGGCCACGCCGTCCACGACAGAATTCTTTTGATTCCCGCGAAATTCATCCCTGTTTCAATACGCCATAACGGTGAAAAATTTCAAGGCCTTAAAACTACTCTCCGCCCGCGGCAGCCGCAGGAATATTGGCGCCCTCATCCTTGTACTGGTTCAATTTGTTGCGCAGAGTGCGGATGGAAATGCCGAGGATGCCCGCCGCGTGCGTGCGGTTTCCCAAACAATGATCGAGCGTATTCAGGATCATGTCGCGCTCGACATCGGCGATCGTACGGCCGATCAGCGTTTCAACTGCGCCGGGGTTTTGTATTTTCTCTTCATTTTCCCTCTTCCCTGCGGAAGAGGATGCTGGAACCTTTGCGGAAACACGCGATGAATCTTCGCCGAACCTGTCCTCAAGCTGCACCGCATCCGCTTCCAGATCGTCGCCGACGGAAATCAGAACCGCGCGGTGCATCGCGTTTTCAAGCTCGCGGATATTGCCGCGCCATCCATAGGATTTAAGTTTTCCTTCGGTTTCCCTTGCGATCTTTTTCTTGTCCGTCCCGTTGGCCTCGGCGTATTTGTCGGCGAAAAACTGCGCCAGCGGCACGATGTCTGCCGGGCGCTCGCGCAACCCCGGCAGGCGGATATTGACGACGTTCAGGCGGAAATAAAGATCCTCGCGGAAGCCGCCCTTTTTGACGAATTCCTCGAGATTGCGGTTGGATGTGGCGATAAGGCGCACATCGACCTTCACCGGATCGTTGTTGCCGATGCGCGTAATCTCGCGTTCCTGTATCGCGCGCAGCAATTTTGCCTGCAGCGAAATATGCATCTCCGACACTTCATCCAGCAGCAGCGTTCCGCCAGAGGCTTCCTCGAACTTGCCGATGCGGCGTCCGACCGCGCCCGTGAACGCACCCTTTTCATGACCGAACAATTCGGATTCCAGAAGATTTTCCGGGATCGCCGCGCAGTTAAGGGCGATGAACGGCCCATCCTTGCGCTTTGATTTGCGGTGGATGTATTGCGACATCACTTCCTTGCCAGTACCGGATTCGCCGGTGATTAAAATCGTCGCTTCGCTGGGCGCGACCTTGTCGGCCATTTTAACGACCGCCTGCATCGCCGGATCATGGGCGATCATCGTATTGTTTTCTTCCGTGACGGCCGCGAGAACGGCTGCGATCAATTCCGCGTCCGGCGGCAAGGGAACATATTCCTTCGCGCCATCCTGAATCGCCTTCACCGCGGCGCGCGCATCCGTACCTATGCCGCAGGCGACGACAGGGATATGAATGCGCTCCACCTCCAGCGCCGCGACGAAAGCGCCTATTTTCTGCTTCACATCGACCATCGCGACATCAGCGCCCTTGCCGTTGCGCAACGCGCCCAGCGCCTGTTCCGTATCCTCGCAATGAATGACCTTGGCGCCGCGCTGCAGGGCAATTTTCCCCGCTGCGCTGATATGGCCTTCCAGCTGTCCGACGATCATCAGCCGCATAATGGAATCCTCCTTCCCCAAGGCAGTCTAATATCGATGAACGCCGATAAAAAGCGGCAATTC
>JACQIJ010000177.1 GCA_016198545.1 Pseudomonadota bacterium | reverse complement strand
TTGAAGAAAAATTTTCCCGGATAGCCTGAATGCATGCATCGTCGAAAGATTCGAATCGCTGGAAGAAGGTGTATTTGAACGTTCCATTGGCCATAGGCAGGCGGCTTAAAATGCGTTCCTGAATGAAATCGGCGTCCGCATCTTCCGAAGCGGGTATCTGATCGTACAGATCAGCGGCAATAAATTTTTTCTTTGCGAAAAAAGATTCCAGATTGCTCCGGCTCAACTGTTCCGGCTTGTAAATTCCGAACTTCAGCATCGTCTTAGCCGTTTTACTATGGCGTTTGCCTTGCTTAAAACATACAGAACTACGTAGAAATAGAATAAGTGAAACCAGATAAAAAGCGTCATGACGCGCGGCCGATTGGGTTTGCATATTCTCCAGAGCCACGGGAGGCATAGCGCCGTTCCTTCAACGCGGCGAGGCAGGCTGAACCAGCGGAGCGTCAGTTCATCGTTCTTGTGAATATCTACAAAGCTTCCCGAGGTTTTCTTGTGAAAGAGAGGTTCCGGGATGACGGTCATGCGTCCGCGCAACAGCATAGCGGCCATCATGGATATCTCAATGCAGAAAGCCGCGGCTAGAAATTTCCTTCGCGCTGGAAAAATGTTCCGCATCTCGGAAAAGCGTATAAGACCGTGAAGCATGTTATTGTAATAGGCGGCGCCGGCCTGGGACTTGCAGGGATAAAATATTTTTCTGGCCTCTCTATAGCTGCGCGCTTCGAGAGGGGCCAAATGGCGCGGGCTGACGCTTCCGTTATGAATGTTGGCCATGTCAAACCAGCTTTGACAGACGACGGCTTCGCCGTCATTGAGAAGAACATTCCGTGTCTTTTCCAGGAAGGTCGGGGACCATGTGTCGTCCGGACAGGCCCACAGGAAGAACCATGCGTCAGGCATGGCCTTTTCCAGTTGCTGCAGCGAGTCATGAAAATTTCCTATCGCGCCCTTATTTTTTTCATTCCGGAGAACGGTACAGGATTTGAACTTTTCTTTATACGATTGCGCAATTTCGAATGAACTATCCTGAGAGAGGTCGTCAACGATCAGCAGATGGAAATCCTGATAAGTTTGAGCCAGAAGCGAATCGAGCGTTTCCGGCAAAGACCATGCATGATTGAAGGTCAGCATCAGAATCGCAATATCCGGTTTTGCGGCGTGATTCATGAGCCTCAGGCCTCATTGATGATTTTAGCGATTCCGACAGCATCGGCTTTCGGAAACTCGGGATACATGGGAAGGCTCAACACGGCTTCGGACAGCCTGTCCGTGACAGGCATGCCGTTTGCAGGCATTGCGACGCACGGTGCATACCCAGGGTTTTTATGTACCGGGAATTCATAATGGATGCCTGCTGCGATGTTCGCCGCCGCCAGTTTCCCGATAACGCGGCTGCGATCTTTTGCTGTAATTACATACAGGTGATAGGCCGAAATGGCATCGGGCTGCGCAGCAGGCTTTCCAAATTTTTGCCAATTGATAGCGTCATCGTAAGTCTGTGCCAGCGTACGACGCGCCGACGTTGAGGCGTCGAGCGCTTTAAGTTTTACGGACAGAATTACTGCTTGAAGGGGGTCCATGCGTGAAACCGTGCTGACGTTATGCGCTATTCTGTCTTTATTCCATCCATATTGCCGAAATTCCTTGATTTTTTCCGCTATGGCGGCATCAGATGTTATCACGGCGCCCGCATCCCCGATGGCGCCTAGATTCTTGGTCGGATAGAAACTGAAACAGCCGGCGTTGCCGATGGTTCCCGCCTTTTTCCCTTTATATAGCGCGCCATGCGCTTGCGCGCAGTCTTCGATAACGATTAATCCGTGTTTTCGGGCAATCGCCATTGCGGCGTCCATGTCGCATGGATAACCGTATAAATGCACGGGGATAATGGCTCTCGTTCGCGATGTAACGGCCGCTTCGACTTTTTGGGCATCCATTGTAAATGCCGACGGGGTTACGTCGACCAGAACAGGCTTTGCGCCTGTCGCCAGGATTGCGCTTGCCGTTGCCAGGGCTGTGAAGGAAACAGTGATGACCTCATCGCCCGCGCCGATGCCGAAAGCGCGCAGCGCAAGCGTCAGGGCATCGGTCCCGCTGCCTACGCCGACACAGTTGGCAAGGCCGTGCCATGCGGCAAAAGCGTTTTCAAAGTCTTCCACGGCGGAGCCGAGAATATATGGTCCATTATCGCATATGGACTCTATCGCTGCGAGAATCTCCTTTCGTTGGGATTTGAATTGCGCGACAGGATTGGCAAAAAGGATTTTTTCGGCGGCCCGGGACATGTCAGGCTGCCTTTACTTCCGGACAGAACAGAATCCATTTATGCCCTGCTGCCGTAAAATCCGTTTCTTTTTCGAAGATTTCCTGCGCATGGTTCCAGGCGAACAGAACCGCGTAATCGGGATAGTCATCATAAAATCCGTTGAAAGCTTTTACCGGAATATGCATGCCGGGGGAAAATTTTCCCTGCTTCAGGGGCGTCGTATCATATATGCAGGAAATAAGGTCGGGGCCAATCCCGCAGTAATTCAGGATCGTCGTGCTTTTCGATGTTGCCGCATAGCCGACTACGCGCCTGCCCTGCGATTTCAGATTTTTCAGCAGGGAAACCAGTTC
>JACQIJ010000176.1 GCA_016198545.1 Pseudomonadota bacterium | reverse complement strand
TGAGGAGAAAACACATGACATTGTGTCTGGGAGATATTGCGCCTGATTTTAAAGCTGAAACGACGGAAGGCTCCGTTTCGTTCCATGACTGGATCGGAAGCGGCTGGGCAATTCTTTTTTCGCATCCGAAAGATTACACGCCCGTCTGCACGACGGAAATGGGCGCAGCGGCGAAGCTTGCGCCGGCATTCAAAAAACTGAATGTCAAACTCATCGGCCTGTCGTTCGACAGCGTCGAGGACCATAAGGGCTGGAACAGGGATATTGAGAAATCGCAATCCTGCGCGATTTCCTTTCCGGTCATTTCCGACAGAAGCCATGAAGTCGCAAAGCTGTACGGCATGATTCATCCGAAAATGGACGGGGCGCATGCCGTGCGCTCCCTGTTCGTCATCGGGCCGGACAGGAAAATAAAGCTGATGATGACGTACCCGATGGCTACGGGCCGCAGTTTCGATGAAGTTCTGCGCGTGATCGAATCCCTGCAACGCACGGCGGAGCATAAAGTGGCGACGCCTGCCAACTGGCAACCGGGGCAGGAGGTTCTCATCATTCCGTCGGTTTCCGACGCGGAGGCCAAGAAACTGTTTCCGGAAGGATACCGGAGCGTCAATTCCTACCTACGCTACGCGAAGGATCCCGTAGGCGGCAGCAAGAAAAGCAGCGGCAGCGGTAAAAAGCCGAAGGCGGCCTGATTTTCAACGGGAATGACGCGCCATCCCCGTTTAAGGCGGGGATGGCGTTTCTTTTGCGGCTTTCCTTTTACGTTTCTTCCTATATTTTAGTCGTATGGAATGCTGTCATCATGAGAAGAAGGAAGCACCTTCACCGCACGGGCATTGCGCGCCGGGGAAGCGGAAATTCGATTACCTGCTGTGGGGGTCGCTGGCCGTCATTGCCGCCGGGCTGGCGGCGCATGCGGCGCATACGGGCGTGGATTCGCTCGATCGTTTCGGCATGGCCGTCGCGGAACTTCTCAAGGCCATGTGGTGGGGCATCGTTCTGGGCGTAATTGCGGTCGGGCTGATGCAGAAAGCGCCGCGTGAGTATTTCACGAAAATTCTGGGCCGCGGGGACACGTTCGGCGGCCTGTTGCGCGCGGCGGCGGCGGGCGTATTGCTCGATTTATGCTCTCACGGGATTTTGATGGTTGGCGCAAAACTGTATGAGCGCGGCGCATCGTTGGCGCAGGTTATTACGTTCCTCATCGCAAGTCCCTGGAATTCCCTGTCCCTTACGCTTATTCTGATAGCCCTGATCGGGCTGAAATGGACGCTTGTGTTTATCGTCGGCTCCGCCGTTATCGCCGTGGCGACGGGCTATCTGTACATGATACTGACGAAGCGCGGCGTTCTGGCAGGCAATCCGAACAAGGCCGCGGGTATTCCGGACGGGTTCGATATGCGCGTCGATATAAAAGCGCGCCTGAAAGGCTTCAGGCCGACGCCGCGCTTTTTTATCTCTGTGCTAAAAGACGGGCTGAGTGAAGGGCGCATGGTGATGCGCTGGCTGTTTTTCGGGACCGTTCTTGCCGCTCTGATCCGCGCATTCGTTGAAACGGACACGCTGGTCCAGTATTTCGGCCCGACGGCGCTCGGCCTTTTGTTCACGCTTGCGGCGACGACGATTATCGAAGTTTGTTCGGAAGGGTCGGCCCCCATTGGCGCGGAGCTGGTCAACCGCGCCGCCGCGCCGGGCAACGGCTTCGCCTTCCTGATGGCGGGCGTGGCGACCGATTACACGGAAATTCTTGTGTTGCGCCAGACTGCCGGAAGCTGGAAATCCGCTTTGTTCCTGCCGCTTCTGACCATCCCGCAGGTGTTGCTGCTGGGGTGGGTTATGAATCTTTACGGCTGATTATTTGCACGGATAAACCTCATACAGCGCCATCGTTACGGCGGGGGCGGCGGTGAAGTCGTCGTGCTGATGATTCTTCTGAAGATATTTCAGGACGGTGGCGTGCAGCTGTGCGCTGGTGACCTCGCGCGGGATGCAGATATCGACCCGCGGCGCGATTTTCATGGATTGCAATACGGCGTGATAGTCGATGACGCCCGCAATATAGGCCTGGCAGGCCGTATGCCCGCCCGCCATTTTTTCCTTTCCCTGTTCGTCCATGTCGCAAAGCTGGTAGAGATATATGCCCGAAAACCGCGTGGCGCGCGCAGGGGCGGCGGATAAAAGGGCTGATAGCGCGAGAAGGGCTACAAAAAAACGCATGGCGGATCTGCCTTAATTTTTTCCATCCCCGGCTTTCGCCTTCAGGCTCTGAAGAATCGCGAACGGGGATTCGCCAGCCTGCGCCCTGGCAGAAATGACGCGGTCCGGCCTGTCGTCCCGGCCCTTGTCGAATTTTCTTTCCTTGCGCGGGCCGCCGCGCGGACGGTCGCCGCCGTCCTTCCTGTCTTTCCGCTGGGCCCGTTCCTGCCGCGCTTTTTCACGCTCGGCCTTTTCCTCTTCGGTCAGAAGGACAGGTTTTGGCGGTTCTTTTTTTCCGCGCTTGGCCGGGGCCGATTCATAGGCGCGCCCGCGTTTGAGCGCAAAGGTTGCCAGTTCCGGCCTTTTCTGTTCTTTCTGTTCCGGTATCCCGGCTTCCTGCGCTTCCGGTTTTACCGCTTCGCCGGACTGCGTTTCCGTTTCCTGCTTTTCTTCGGCGGGTTTTTGCCCTGTGGCCGGATCTTTTTCTTTTTGTTCTTCCGGCTTTATCTCGTCCGCCGGGTCGCGGATTTTCTTGTGGCCCATCGCCTCGATGACGGTGTAGAGGTCGGGTATCTTGCAACCCAGCCACTCGGCCATCTTGTGCTCGGCCTTGAAGCGGCTGTTTTTTGCGCCGTCATATATGGCGCAGATAAGGCGGTCCAGCATGTCCACGCGGATGGCGCGTCCGCCGTACAAAGGATAGCCGATGGATCGGTAATACAGGGGGTCCGCGGCCGTGTCCGCGACGGCCAGCGAGGTCGCGCCGTCGTGGGGAACGGGCGCAGGCAGCGGGAGATCGTGCCACAGCGACCAGAGCAGCGCACGCAGGCGTATGGCCGCCGGCCTGTTCAGCGCGGGTATGAAAACCAGCATCGGGCCCATGCGCAGTTTGAATGATCGCATGGTCTCTTTCGCGGCGTCATCGAGCCTGGCGAGGTCTTCCTCGATATTCGCTCGCGGCAGGACTCCCAGTCCGTCATGAATTTTGCGGGCAATGTCGCGCGCGGGGCCTTCGGACACGGTATCCGCGCTCAGGGGCATCAGGCCTTCGAGTACAGTGAATATATGCTGCTTCAGCCAGGCGCGCATTTTCTGAGCGCCCTCATCCCCTATGCCGTCGATAACGACTTCGATGTCGGGATCGAGCAGGGCTGCGCCTTTTTTAAGGCGCGCTACGGGTTGCCCCGGCAGGGGATTCGTCGGATCGATCTGGAACAGTACCTGCCCGAGGTCGTCCAGCCTTATTTGTTTTGTTTCTACGCTTTGCATGGATTCCGTTGTCGCTTTACGTCCAAAGGGATACACGCTGTGGGGGCGGCGGGCAAGCGGCTTTCGTTGCAGCGGGACTCATTTTTTGTTAATGTCCGGCATGATTTCCGACGTACGTATTATCATAATAACGCTGTTTTGTCTCTTTTTCGCCGTTTCTCCGGTACAGGCCGCTATTGATGAACAAGGCGCGGCGAAGCTCAAATCGATGTTTGAGGGGATGCTGGAGGGATCGAAGGCCGATCTGGACAAAGGCAAAGCGGGACTGAAGATGGACGGCGATATCATGGTTGAGCCGTCCGGAAGTTATTATGCCGTTACGCTACCGTATCTGACATCGGTGACGCCGGACGGATCCCGCACTGAAATAGGAATCATCGCCATAAATGCCATTCCTGCCGATGCCCCGGGCCAGTGGAAAATGACCCTGGCCGTCCCCAGTCCGATTGTTCATTACGGCCCGAAGGGAGAGGAACTGGTTTCCATCAAGATCGGCAGGCAGCATTTTTCGGGAATCTGGCATGAAAAGCTCGACAATTTCGTCAATCTGAAAGCCGGCTATCAGGATATCGCCATCCGCGCGCGGATGGATAAGGGATTTGACGCAGTTGTTCCCGACATGACAGTCGTGTCCGATCTGGCGGATAGTGGCAACGGCCTTTTGTCCGGGCCGACGAATTTCTCGCTGACCGGGATGTATGTGAAGCTCCTCGATGGCGGCGAGGCGCGCATTGGAAAGGTTGAGGCCGTAACCGATATTTTTGGATATTCCATCGACAGGGCGGCCGCGTACCGCGAAAGCCTGCGGGCGCTGGGCGAAAGCTATGAAGCCGGGGAGGCCAGCGCCAGCGCGCCGCATGCGAAGGCTCTCTATAAGCTTGTTACGGATTTTGTGTCGGGTGCATGGGACGGCTTTAAAATGGATACGAAGGTAACGGACGTAGACATGACGCGCCCGCCCATCCCCGGATCGCCGGAAGGGAAGTTTAAGCTGGCGCAAGGCGCATTCGGCCTTGGCATGCGCGGGTTTCGTGACAACAGCGTGACGCTTCATGTCAATTTCGGATATGGCGGGCTTTCTCTGACGCCGCCGCCCGCCGACTTCGACAAAACTGCGCCGACGCGCGCGACGGTGAATATCAGCGTCACCGGCGTGCCGTTCGCCGAGATAGCCAATACCGGTCAGGCATCGCTGGAATCCGCGGCGCAGACGCCCGCGCTAGCCAGGATGGCGGCGATACAGGCGCTGATGACCATGCCCCAAATCCTCAGCCAGGCCGGGACGCAGGTTGTTTTGAAAGATACGATGGCGGCGAACGACCATTACAGCATTTTGGCCAATGGAACGGTTACGGCAGACATCAGGGCCGTCAACGGCGCGACGGGCAAGGGGCGCATTGAAATGGAAGGTCTTGAAACCCTGGCGGCTCTGATGAATGAAAAGCTGCAGGACGCCAAATTGTTGCCGGAGGAAAAAGAGAAGCTGCAGAAAACGGTATCCATGCTGGCAGTCATGCAGATGATCGGGCAGCAGGGGAAGAATGCGGAAGGCAAGCCTGTCCGCACGTACGACTTTGAAATGAACGCGCAGGGGCAGACGCTTCTGAACGGGGCGGATATAAATGCCCTGTTGCCGAAGGACGGCGAAGGCGCGAAGAAATAAATTTTCAAATGCGGGGGTGATGGTGATGACGGAAGAAAAACTTTCTTTTGGCGCGGACGTATCCCGTTTGCTGGACATCGTCGCGCATGCTTTGTATTCCAACCGCGATGTTTTTCTGCGCGAACTTATTTCCAACGCGGCGGATGCGTGCGACCGCCTGCGCTATGAGTCTATCCGCAACCCCGCCCTGCTTAAGGGGGGGGCGGATCTGGGAATAAGGATTTCCACGAATACGGCCGCGCGCACGGTCACGGCGCTCGATAACGGCATCGGCATGAACAAGGCGGAACTGGTTGAAAATCTGGGCACGATTGCGCGCTCCGGCACGGCGGCCGTGGCCGAACATTTGCGCGCGGCGGGCAATGACAAGGAAAAGATGAGCCTGATCGGCCAGTTTGGCGTCGGGTTTTACGCGGGGTTCATGGTTGCGGACAAAATAGAGGTCATCTCGCGGAAGGCGGGGGAGGCGCAGGTATGGCGCTGGGAGTCGGATGGAAAAACCGGTTTTTCCGTGCGTGAGGCAACGAAGGACGAAGCGGGCGCGATTCCGGCGGGGCGCGGCACGGCCGTTATCCTGCATATAAGCGATTCCGGCAGCGAATATTTAATCGAAGAGGTCCTGAAAAAGATCGTTCTGACATGGTCGGATCATATAGGGTTTCCGATTTATCTCGGCGGAGGAAAAGACCCTGTGAACCGCGCCGCCGCCTTGTGGACGCGCCCGAAAAGCGAAATCACGGAGGGCGAATACAGGGCGTTCTACCAGCAATCCGCGCACGGCATGGATGCGCCGATGAAGACGCTGCACTGGAAGGCCGAGGGGAAGATTGAGTATACCGGGCTTCTTTTCATTCCCACGCTGCGGCCGTGGGACATGTACGATCCAACGCGCCGCCATGCCGTGCGGCTGTATGTGAAGCGCGTGTTCATAACGGATAACTGCGAAGGCTTGATGTATCCGTGGCTGCGGTTCATGCGCGGCGTCATCGACAGCGAAGACCTGCCCCTGAACATCAGCCGCGAGATGCTGCAACTCAACCCCGTCATTGCAAGAATACGATCGGGAGTAGCCAAGCGCGTCCTGTCGGAACTGGATAAATTCTCGCAAGAGGATCGTGACGGGTATACGGCTTTCTGGGGGCAGTTCGGGGCCGTATTGAAGGAGGGGCTTTACGACGCGGCCGAACACCGCGACGACCTTCTGCAGGTTGCGCGGTTTTATTCCGCGCATCAGGAAGGCATGCTGACATCCCTTGCGGACTACGTATCCCGAATGAAAGACGGGCAGGATCATATCTATTATATCAGCGGCGAAAACATCGATACGCTGAGAAACAGCCCGCAGACAGAAGGCTTCCGCGCGCGGGGGCTGGAGGTGCTGTTCTTCACGGACACGATCGACGATTTCTGGCTGCAAAGCGTACAGGATTACAAGGGCAAGGCTTTCAAGTCGGTTACGCGCGGGGATATAGACCTCTCCCGGTTTGCCGTGGAGAGTCATGATCTGCAAGGGGCGAAGAAAAATGAGGGAGTCTCAAAAAGCGCAGACCGTCTTCTTGCGATTATAAAGGACGAACTGAAAGACGAGGTCAGCGATGTGCGCACCACGACGCGCCTGACCGATTCCCCCGTCTGTCTGATTGCCGCTGAGAACCAGGTCGATCTGCGCATGGAGCGCGTTTTGCGCCTGCACCAGAAATACGAGGCGAACTCAAAGCGCATACTTGAAATCAACCCGTTCCACCCGCTGATCGAACGTCTTTCGGCGCTGGCGGAATCCGGGGCGGGGGGCGGGACGATGTCCGATGCCGCCCATTTGCTGCTGGATCAGGCCCGCATCATTCAGGGAGAGCCCGTGCCGGACCCTGCGGCTTTTGCGCGGCGCATGGCGGTTTTCATGGAGCGCGGGCTGGCGGCTTGACACTGTCGTACCGCGCGCTTAACTATGGTCTCTTGGATTAAGGATTGGATGCATCCGGGCAAAGGAGAGGTCATGGATTCGCTGAAAGATCAAATGGACAAAGGCCGGAACGAACAAACCGGCGGGGAATGCCGTTCCTGCGAAGTTATCGGCAGGGATGACGTGCGCCTTTGCTGCTTTCCGATGGAACGCGGACCTGTTACGAACGAAGGCGGCTTGCTCCGTTTTCCAATGCCTTCTGTGAACCTGCCCCGGTGATTTTCAGGCCGCTGCCTTTTTCAGCAGGTCGGCGTACTTGATTTCCGGGCGCGGCCCCATGTGTGAAATGACTTCCGCCGCGGCCAGCGCGCCGATCCGCCCGCACTCCTGCAGGCTCATGCCGCGCGTATAGCCGAACAGGAATCCGGCGGCGTACTGGTCTCCGGCCCCTGTCGTATCGACGATTTTCTTGACCGGCTCCGCCCTGACCTCAATGCTTTTGCCGCCCGACAGCACGATCGCGCCTTTTTCGCTGCGCGTCAATACGGCCACCTCGCATTTTCCAGCCGCCCCGCGGCAGGCTTCGTCGAATTTTTTAGTTTCATAGAGAGAGATGATTTCCGCTTCGTTCGCAAACAGGATGTCGACGTGGCTTTCAACCAGATACTGGAAATCCTTGCGGTGACGCTGCACGCAGAACGGATCCGAAAGGGTCAGGGCGACTTTGTGCCCGGCATTGTGGGCGATTTCCGCCGCAAGCCTGAAGGCGGCCTTTGCCTTCGCATCGTCGTACAGATATCCTTCGAGGTAGGTGATTTTAGCGGAGGCCACAATATCCGCGTCGACATCGTCCGGCCCCAGTTCAATGGAGGCCCCGAGGAAAGTGTTCATGGTGCGTTGGCCGTCCGGGGTGACGAGGATAAGACACCGCCCCGTGGGGGTTCCGAAAGCAAGAGGGTTTGTGCCGTAATGCACGCCGAGCGCTTTCATGTCGTGGCGGAAAACGTCGCCGAGCTGGTCGTCTGCGACTTTCCCTATAAAAGCGCCCTTGCCGCCAAACGAGGCAAAGCCGGCCATTGTGTTGCCTGCCGATCCGCCGGATGATTCTATAGCCGTTCCCATATCTCCGTACAATTCAACGGCGCGGGAGGCGTCGATCAGGCTCATCGCGCCGCGTTTCATGCCGTGCTGTTTTTCCTGTTGCGCTACAAAGTTATCCGTTGCATGCGCGATCACGTCGACCAGCGCGTTGCCGATAGCGGCCATGTCATATATAGGTTCGGACATTTCCTTTTCCCTGTTTGAATTTCACAGACTCTCTTTTATATATAATTCCGGAGTGTTTTCATAGCTACCATGTCCAGAAGAACGGCAAAAACGAAAAAAAGAAATCCGGGCGACGTCAGGGCGCGCGCCATACGCGCCGCGCTCGATATGGCTGCGGCGGAAGGGTGGGGGAAAGTAACTCCGGCGCGCATCGCACGGAAAATAAAGATTTCTTTGGCGCTGCTAAAGGATCACTTTAAGAGCCGTTACGATATTCTCGTAGCGTATATGGAAGAAGTGGACAGGCAGGTTTTAGCGGCAGGGCGGGAAGACGGTTTTGATTTATCGCCGCGCGACAGGCTGTTTGATCTTCTGATGGAAAGATTCGATGTTCTGAACCGGGATCGTGAAGGCGTGCGCGCCGTCCTTTTGTCCATGCGCTGCGATCCGAAGCAGGCCGTCATGATCCTGCCGCATTTATGCCGGTCGATGGGCCGGATGCTGGATGCCGCCGGGGCGCCGGTCGCGGATGCGGCTGGAACAGTAAAAATAACAGCTCTAACAGCTATATATCTTTATGTTTTTAGAATTTGGATTGAAGATGAAAGCCCCGATATGGCGAAAACGATGGCGACTCTGGACAAATGCCTGGGAAAAGCGGAACATTGGGCCGGGTGGCTGGGCGTGATAAGCGTATAAACCGAACCAAGGAGCAGCAGATGGATAAAATGTCGGATTTTCTTAAATGCGCGGCCTGCCCCTTTTTGCAATGGGACAGATTGCGTCATCCCTATGCGGGCTGGCTGCGCGTTGCGCTGGGTGTGCTTTTACCTTTCATCGTCTGGTCGCACGACTGGCTTTTGATAAGCCTTTGGGTCGTCGCGGTATCCAGCCATCCCTACTGGTTTCCCGCATACACGGCAGCGACGGAGGGAGACAATCCACATCTTTTTACGAAACTTGTCGACGCATGGAAAAGATGGCTGGAGAAAACGCCGCGCGAGGAGAAGCTTTTCTTTTATTTTCCCGGAGTTGTGCTGGCGTTGCCACTTCTGTGCTTTTTGTGGAAAAACGACTTGGCCTGGAGCTTGTATTTCTTTGCCGCGGCGATCGGATATAAGGTGATGTTTGCCAGAAAGATTTTAAATTCATAATGCGAATTTAAAAAAAAAGATTCGTGTGAATTTACTTGCCGGGGCAAATGCAGTAAAACTGATGGGCGTTAACGTACTATTTACCTTCTTGTCTCACACTACTGAACTTAACCAAAACCGTACGGGAGAAATGACAATGTCTAAAGTACTATCCGTTCTGAAGAAAGGTGCGCTGGCTATCGCTGTTGTGGCGACGGTCTCCGCCCCGGTTGCGGCCCGCGCCGAAACCGAAGAGGAAATTGCCAAGGAAATGGCCACGCTGTTCCGCGCCGCGCGTGCCGTGATCTCGAAGCATCAGGCACACATTAATGATCCGAATGTCGGCGACAAAGGCTTGAGTTCCGATGCGGTGATTGCCCAGGCCAAGGAAAACTATAAAACAGCGGCAGGTCACGACCTGGCGCTTGATCCGGCAACCAAGACCGGTGAATATCTGCAGGCCGAACTTGATGCCATCGCTGCCGTTATGAAAGAAGCGCAGCCGCTGATCAACGAGCAAGGCAAGGGCTTCAAGGGCTTCCTGCCTGCCGTGTTTGCGGGCCGGGTTGCCGCGGCAACATCCGAAAAGCTTAAAGGAAAAGCGGAAATCAAGCTGACGGCTCCGAAAGAGTACGTACGCAACCGCGCCAACAGGCCGGATGATTGGGAAAGCAACGTCATCGAAAGCAAATTCAAGGATGCCGGCTGGACCAAGGATGCCGGCTTCTCCGAGGCAACTCAGAAAGACGGAAAAGCGGCTTTCCGCTTCATCCTGCCTGAGTATTATGGCGAGGGATGCCTGTCCTGCCACGGCGAGCCGAAAGGCGAGTCCGACATTACGGGCGGCGCCAAGGAAGGCGGCAAGCTGGGTGATCTCGGCGGCGCAATCAGCGTCACAATTTACCAGTAATCGTAATTCTGACTTTAAAGTTTGCAGGAAGGTCCGCGTTTCGCCGCGGGCCTTCTTTTTATGTTTATATCCAGGTTGAACCGCGGCCCTTTTTAACGATGTTTTAATATACACAGTGGTAGGCTGCTGTTATCATTAGAGAGGCGTAGTTTTTTGTTTTTTTGAGAGTAATTCTGGTTGTTAACTTTTATTTGCCGCAGGAGCCACCCATGAGGAAAGCAGCGCTATTATCCTTTTTCACCAACATGACCATCCGTTCCAAGCTTATGCTTCTGTCAGGCATTTTACTGGCGGCATTGCTGGGGATATCTTTTCTGGGCGGCGAAACGATTACGGGATTGCAGGGCGATATCAAGACCGTGGAATCCAATATTCCCAACATCAACAGCGATGCGAATTCGGTCAAAAGCATTCTCGACAAGCAACAGGAATCGTTGAACAGGCTGGCAACGGCGAACGCGGCCCTGCGTGAATTCGGGGAACTGAAATACTGGATGACCGACCTGTCCGCAAGCTGGCTCAACCAGTCGGAGACCAACGCCGACAAAGCGAAAACGGCGCTTCTGGGACACCTGAAAGACATGCAGGCGTTCGCACCGGAAGACGCGAAGATCGTCGGGGATCATGTGAAATCGATCTATGATCTGGGTCTGCAGGCGGTGGATGCTTATGCGGACAACAACCGCGTTCTCGGGAACTCCCTGCTGGCCAATGCGCGTGACGGGATACTTAAGGCGGATGCGGTCCTGCTGAAGGTCAGCGAAGATCAGAAAATGAAGGTTGAGACCCACAAGCGCGAGGCTGGCGAAAGCTTTGATATAGCTGCCAAGCAGGTCGATACGGCCCAGCAGCACGCCAAGGAAGCCATCGTGCGGGCCGATGCCAGCTTGAAACAGGCAAGCGCGGTGCTGGTTCTCGTTCTTCTGATCGCGGTTTCGTTTACTTTCGTGACGATGCGTTCGCTGATCAATCCGATCCGCAAGTTGGTTCATTCAATGGGCGAGCTGGCGAACGGCAACCTGCGGGCGGAGCTGCCGTCGGTGACCGCAAACGAAATCGGCGATATGATAAAGGCTGTGGAGGTGTTCAAAAATAACTCCATAATGGCTGAGAAGTTAAAAGCCGATCAGGCAGCCGAACAAAGCAAGAAAGAGGAGCGGCAGCGCAGGATTGAAGGTCTTATCAAGGGCTTTGAGACCAAAGCCACCGGGGCGGTCTCCACTGTCGCATCCGCCGCGGAGGAGTTGAACCAGACGGCCAAATTCATGGGCCAGACGATTTCCAGCACGAATCAAAAATCGTCCGAGGCGTCCGCTTCCTCTGAGAAAGCGTCCAGCAACGTGCAGACTGTCGCCTCGGCGGCTGAGGAAATGAATTCCTCGATTCAGGAAATTTCCGAGCAGACGAGCAAGACGACGGCTGCCGCGCGCGAGGCGGTCAACAAGGCGCAGAATGCCGATAAATCGGCGGCGTCTCTTGAAAACGCGGCCAACAAGATCGGAGAGGTCCTGCAGCTTATTCAGGACATCACGGAGCAGATCAACCTGCTGGCGCTTAACGCGACGATCGAGGCGGCGCGGGCGGGAGAGGCCGGAAAGGGATTTGCCGTCGTTGCGTCCGAGGTGAAAAACCTGGCCTCGCAGACGGCGCATGCCACGGAGGAGATCGAATCCCACATCAACGGCATTCAGGGCGTTTCGAAGGAAGTGATCGGCGTTCTCAATACCATCAAGGCGTCGATTTCCAGCGTCGGCGAATACGCGAACGGCATTGCCACGGCCGTGGAAGAGCAAACGGCGGTTACCCGCGAAATTGCAGCCAACATGAACCAGGCATCGTCCGGCGTGATGGAGATTACCAGCAATCTCTCCGAGGTCGCCAAGATGTCTCAGGAAGCGGATAACTCGGCCAATGAAGTTCTCGGCGCGGCGCAGACGCTGGCAAAACAGGCCGATATGCTGCGCAATGAAATAAACGGTTTTCTGAAGGACATACAGGCGGCCTGATTATTCAGGGCGCGCCGCAGGCATCCAAAAGACCGCGCAGGCTTTGCGCGGTCTTTATTGTCGGCGACATGTTTTTTTCATCCATGCGTCCCGCCTGTATATCGCTGATGATTCCGGGCAATGCCGAATCAGCCATAATGTCTCCGTACGACGCTTCGGGATTTTGTCTGGCGACGATTTCATAGCCTGCCTGCAGAAGCGTTTCCTGCTCCATGTTTTCCAGAGAGGCGCAAAGAGCGCGCAGCTTTTCTTCCTGCGCCGTGCCGCGCTGATAAAAATACCCGGAAATAAAGACAAGAAAAATGAAAGCAGAGGCTATGCTAGGCCACCGCGTAGCGGAAAACATGATTTTCAATCCACAGTTTTTCGAGAACATCCGCCAGACGGTCTACATCTTCAAGGCTGTGCGCGGCCGTTGCGGTCAGGCGCAGGCGTTCCGTTCCTTTCGGCACGGTCGGGTAGTTGATGGGCTGAACATAAATATCGTGCTCGTTTATCAGGATATCCGCTACCTGTTTGCAACAGACGGAATCCCCAACGATAAGGGGTACGATGTGGCTTTCGCCTTTCAGATAGGGCATGCTGGCGCGATCCAGCCTTTCCTTCAGGCGGCGCACGTTGCGGCGCTGGCGCTGGCGCTCGATGTCGGAAACCTTCAGATACTCGACGCTCGCCCTGGCGCCGGCAAGAACGGCCGGGGGCAGAGACGTCGTGAAAATAAATGACGATGCGAAAGAGCGCACGGCATCCACGATGGCTGCGTTTCCGGCTATATAGCCGCCCATCAGGCCAAAGGCCTTGCCGAACGTGCCTTCTATGACGTCAATCTGATCCATCAGCCCGCGTTCTTCCGCCACGCCGCCGCCGCGGGGGCCGTACAGCCCGACACCGTGGACTTCGTCCAGATAGGTGAGGGCGTTGTATCGCCGCGCAAGGGCTGCTATTTCGGCTATCGGCGCGATGTCGCCTTCCATCGAATATACGGATTCGAACGCGACGATCTTGGGTCTTTCCGGCGCAACCGATTTCAGAAGTTCCTCAAGATGCGCGATGTCATTGTGACGGAATATCTTCTTTTCCCTGCGGCTGGATTTCATGCCGTGAATCATGGAGGCATGATTCATTTCGTCGGAAAAGATCACGCAGTCCGGCAACAGTCCGGCAAGGGCGCTCAAGGATCCTTCATTGGCGACGTAGCCCGATGAGAAGACCAGTGCTGCTTCCTTGTTATGAAGGCCGGCGAGGCTTTCTTCCAATTCCACATGGTAAATGGTCGTTCCTGAAATATTGCGCGTGCCGCCCGCGCCCGCGCCGGACCGGCGGCTGGCGTTTTCCATGGCTTGAAGCACGATCTTGTTCTGGCCCATTCCCAGATAATCGTTACTGCACCAGATCGTCACTTCTTTTACGGTGCCGGCGGGATCGTAGTAGCGGGCTTTTGGAAATTTGCCGGCTATGCGCTCCAGCGTCGCAAAAGTGCGGTAGCGCCCTTCGCGCTTCAGTTCGTTGATCCGTTCCTGAAAAAATGATGTGTAATCCATCAAAACAGCCTACTTGCCTCTTATGCCATTTGCCATGCTACAATCGTACGCGGAAACAGAGGGATTATACGCTTTTTACGCAACTGATACTATCGTTTGCGGGAAGAAAAAGTCAAAAACCTTGTAGGGTGGCGGGATGATTATCGTTTTAGGCTCAATAAGCATGGATATGTACCTTCCAGTGAACAAGTTTCCCGAACCGGGCGAAGTCGTTCTTAGTTCTCATTATGACCAATACGCGGGCGGCAAGGGGGCCAACCAGGCCCTGGCCGCTGTGCGCGCCGGGGCGAAGGTGGCGCTGGTCGGCAGGACAGGCGATGACGGGCCCGGCATGCGCCTTCTGAACGGGCTGCGCCGGGACGGCGTTCTGACCTCCGGCGTCGCGCGTTCGGAAAAATCGACGGGCATGGCCATCGTCATGACGTCCTCCAGTGGGAAAAGCCGGGTCATCACGGCTGTCGGCGCGAATATGGATGTTACGAACGACCAGATACCGGATGAAATCCTGATCCCCAAAAACATGCTCCTGCTGCAAATGGAAACGCCGCCGGATGAAACATGGATACTTCTGGAGCGCGCAAAAAAAGGGGGGGTGAAGACAATTCTGAATCTTGCGCCCGCCATCAACATTCCGCAGGAATCTCTTGAAAAGCT
>JACQIJ010000173.1 GCA_016198545.1 Pseudomonadota bacterium | reverse complement strand
GTCTACAAGCACATTCCGGTTTATTACCCAAATCATGTCGGTTCGGTCGGCGGGCTGGTCGGCATGGTTGGCGGGCTGGGCGGTTTCGTCCTGCCCATCGCTTTTGGCGCGCTGAACGATCTGACCCATATATGGACCAGTTGTTTCATGCTCCTGTTCGCCATTACGGCGGTGGCATTGATATGGATGCACTTTGCCATCCTGATCATGGAGCACAGGTTCCAGCCCGGTTTGAGAAAATTCAGATTCCTGCCGGAACTCGGCGTTTTAAAGGAAAAGCACTGAGCGTGAAAGGACGCTTGAGACCATGGCAAAAGACCTTCTCGAATGGGACCCGGAGAACGAGGCGTTCTGGAACGCCGGGGGGAAAGCGGTCGCTTACCGGAATTTGTGGATTTCAATCCTGTGCCTGCTGTGCGGGTTTGCGGTCTGGATGTACTGGAGCGTCATCGCCGTCCAGATGATCAATCTGGGCTTTCCGTTCACGCAGCCGGAGCTGTTTACCCTGTCCGCCATCGGCGGGCTGTCGGGCGCAACGCTGCGCATTCCGTCGTCCTTCTTCATCCGGCTGGCGGGGGGGCGCAACACGATCTTTTTTACGACGGCGCTTTTGATTATTCCCGCCTTTGGCACCGGGTTCGCCCTGCAGGACCAGAGCACGCCGCTGTGGGTGTTCCAGTTTTACGCGCTGCTCTGCGGTTTTGGCGGCGGCAACTTCGCATCCTCCATGTCGAATATAAGCTTCTTCTTTCCCAAGAAGGTGCAGGGGCTGTCGCTCGGCCTGAATGCCGGGCTTGGCAATTTCGGCGTGACGGCGATGCAGATCATTGTGCCGCTGGTGATGACTCTGGGGCTGTTCGGCGGCGCGTCGATGGTGCTGCAAAGCGAATCCGGCACGCTGACCGGAAAGATCCCGGCGGGGGCCGAAGCATGGATACACAATGCTGCGTTCATATGGGTCGCAATTCTTGTGCCGATCGTTGCCGCCGCATGGTTCGGCATGAACAACATCAGGGCCGCGCACGTATCACCGCATATCGGCGGGCCGGTATCAAGCATGCTCAAGGTGGCGGTGATGCTGCTGATCGGCCTGGTCACGGCAGGGGTCGGTTTATGGCTGATTTTGCCGGCCAGCGCCGGCGGCAGCGGCCTGAACGTCAGCAAATGGATTGTCCTGCCCTGCGTTATCGCCATCACGGTTTTTGCCCTGCGGCGGATTCCCGGACGGATACAGGAAAGCCTGAAGCGGCAGTATAAGATATTCAATCATCCGCATACCTGGATCATGACGGTCATCTACACGATGACGTTTGGGTCGTTCATCGGCTATGCGGCGGCGTTTCCGCTTTCGATCAAAGTGATTTTCGGCTTCCAGCATGTGATGGTCGACGGCGTGATGACGCATGCCGCGGTCAATCCGAACGCGCCGAGCGCCCTGACCTATGCCTGGATGGGGCCATTCATCGGCGCTCTGATCCGGCCGGCCGGCGGCTGGATCGCGGACAAGTTCGGCGGCGCGCTGGTAACGCAGGTTACCTCGGTTATTATGGTGGCGGCGGCGCTGGGCGTTGCTTACTACATGAAGGCTGCATACGGATCGGCAACGCCGGAGGAATATTTCATGCCGTTTTTCCTGTTGTTCCTGACACTGTTCTGCGCCAGCGGCATCGGCAACGGATCGACTTTCCGCACCATCGCCAAAGTATTCGACAGGGAACAGGCCGGGCCTGTTCTGGGCTGGACTTCGGCGGTTGCGGCCTACGGCGCCTTCATCATTCCGCAGGTGTTCGGGGAGCAGATACAGGCGACGACCCCGGAAATCGCATTGTATGGATTTGCCGCATTTTATATGCTGTGCGTTGTTCTGAACTGGTGGGTTTACCTGCGCCCCGCTGCCACCTACAAAAACCCGTAAGGAGTGATTGACGATGAGTTACTTTCTCGACCGGCTGATGTTCTTCCGTCTGAACAAGGAGGATTTCTCCAACGGCCACGGCGTGACCAGCTCGGAGAACCGGAAATGGGAGGATGCTTACCGCAATCGTTGGGCGCATGACAAGATTGTCCGCTCGACGCACGGCGTGAACTGCACCGGTTCCTGCTCATGGAAAATCTACGTCAAGAACGGGTTGATTACGTGGGAAACGCAGCAGACCGATTACCCGCGCACCCGGCCCGACCTGCCGAATCACGAGCCGCGCGGCTGTTCCCGCGGGGCGTCGTACAGCTGGTATATCTACAGCGCGGCGCGGCTGAAATACCCGATGGTGCGCAAGCGCCTGTTGAAGCTGTACCGCGCGGCGAAGGTGGAGCACCGCGATCCTGTGAAGGCGTGGGCGGCCATTCAGGCCGATGAGGAAGCACGCCAGTCATATCAGACGGTTCGCGGACGCGGCGGTTTCGTGCGCGCGACGTGGGACGAGGTGAACGAGATCATCGCCGCCGCCAATATCCATACCGCCAAAAAACACGGCCCCGACCGGGTGATCGGCTTTTCCCCCATCCCCGCGATGTCGATGGTGTCCTATGCGGCCGGATCGCGTTACCTTTCGCTTCTCGGCGGCGTGTGCATGAGCTTTTACGACTGGTATTGCGATCTTCCGCCCGCTTCTCCGCAGACATGGGGCGAGCAGACCGACGTTCCCGAAAGCGCAGACTGGTACAATGCGGGCTTCATCATGATGTGGGGCAGCAACGTGCCGCAGACACGCACGCCTGATGCGCATTTCATGACCGAAGCGCGTTACAAGGGGACGCAGATCGTCACTGTTTGCCCCGATTATTCCGAAGCTTCCAAATTCGCCGACATCTGGCTGAACCCGAAGCAGGGAACGGACGCTGCGCTGGGCATGGCGCTGGGTCATGTGATCCTGAAGGAATTCCATCTCGACCGCGCCGTCGATTATTTCGACGATTACACCCGCACCTATACCGACATGCCGTTTCTGGTGATGCTGGAGGAGAAGGACGGAAAATACGTGCCGGGGCGGATGCTGCGCGCTTCCGATTTCGCGGACGGTCTGGGCGAATCCAACAACTCTGACTGGAAGACGGTCGCTTTCGATGAAAACACCGGCAGGCCTTGCGCGCCGCTGGGCAGCATCGGATACCGCTGGGGCGAGCAGGGAAAATGGAATATCGCGCCCGGCAGGGAAAAACTGCAAAAAACGCTTCTGGGAAGCCATGACGTCGTGCTGCCCGTTGCGTTCCCGTACTTCGCCGGGGCTGCGCATGAGCATGGCTATTTTCCGCACGACGATCGCGGCGGCGTTTTGGTTCATAACCTGCCGGTCAGAAAGGTCAAAACGAAACACGGCGATGTGGCGGTGGTCACGGTGTTCGATCTTCTATGCGCCAATTACGGCCTCGACCGCGGGCTGGGCGGGAACAGCGTAGCGAAGTCGTATGACGATGACGCGCCCTATACGCCCGCATGGCAGGAAAAAATTACCGGCGTATCGCGCGACAAGGTCATCGCCGTTGCGCGGGCCTTTGCCGATAACGCGGAAAAAACGAAAGGAAAGTCCACGATCATCATCGGTGCGGCGATGAACCACTGGTACCACATGGATATGAACTACCGCGCTTGCATGAACATGCTGATGTTCTGCGGCTGCGTCGGGCAATCGGGCGGCGGCTGGGCGCATTATGTGGGGCAGGAGAAGCTGCGCCCGCAGCCGGGCTGGCTGCCGCTTGCATTCGCGCTTGACTGGATCCGCCCGCCGCGGCAGCAAAACAGCACGTCGTTCTTTTACGCGCATACCGACCAGTGGCGCTACGAGACGCTGCAACTGGATGACATCCTGTCGCCGCTGGCGGATAGGGCGAAGTGGAAAGGGAACCTGATCGACTGCAATATCCGTTCGGAACGCATGGGCTGGCTTCCTTCCGCGCCGCAACTGAAAACCAACCCGTTCGAGGTTGTGAAGCAGGCGGAAAAAGCGGGCAGGGACCCCGTCGAATATGCGGCGGAGCGGCTGCAATCCGGCGCGCTGAAGTTGTCCTGCGAAGATCCGGACGATCCGGCAAACTGGCCGCGCAATATGTTCGTCTGGCGCTCGAACATCCTGGGGTCTTCGGGCAAGGGGCATGAATATTTCCTGAAACATCTTCTGGGAACGCAGCATGGCGTGCAGGGCAAGGATCTGGGAGAGGAAGGGAAACGCGGCGCAGCCGAAGCCGTCTGGCACGACCGCGCGCCGGAAGGCAAGCTCGATCTGTTGGTGACGCTCGATTTCCGCATGTCCACGACCTGCATGTATTCGGATATCGTCCTGCCCACGGCGAGCTGGTACGAGAAGAACGACCTGAACACATCCGACATGCATCCCTTCATCCACCCGCTGTCCGAAGCCGTCGCGCCGGTATGGCAGAGCAGGTCCGACTGGGAGATTTATAAAGGTCTGGCGAAGAAGGTTTCCGAACTGGCGCCCGGGCATCTGGGCGTGGAGAAGGAACTGGTGTTGACGCCGATCATGCATGACAGCGCGGGCGAACTGGCTCAGCCGGTGGACGTGAAGGACTGGAAGCGTGGGGAATGCGATCTGATTCCCGGAAAAACCGCGCCGGCGATGAAGGTGGTGGAGCGCGATTACCCGAACCTGTACAAGCGCTTTACGACGCTGGGGCCGCTGATGGAAAAACTCGGCAATGCCTGCAAGGGCATGCAGTGGGATACGGCGCATGAGGTGGATTTCCTGAAAAAACTCAATGGCGCGAAAGACGGTTTGGCGAAAATCGAAAGCGACATCGACGCCTGTGAGGTCATTCTGAGCCTCGCGCCGGAAACCAACGGCGAGGTGGCGGTCAAATCGTGGGCCGCCCTGTCAAAGACCACAGGGCGCGACCATACGCATCTGGCAAAACCGAAGGAGGACGAAAAAATCCGCTTCCGCGATTTGCAGGCGCAGCCGCGGAAAATTATTTCTTCCCCGACATGGAGCGGACTTGAATCCGAGCACGTGACATACAATGCGGGCTATACCAACGTGCACGAATACATTCCGTGGCGCACTCTGACCGGTCGGCAGCAACTTTATCAGGATCATGAATGGATGCGCGCCTTCGGCGAGACGCTCGTGACCTACAAGCCGCCGATCAACACCCGCACCGTGCAGGAAATGCTGGAAAAACACGGCGGGGAGTCGAAGACAATATTGTTGAATTTCATCACGCCGCACCAGAAATGGGGCATTCACTCGACCTATTCGGACAATCTGCACATGCTTACGCTCAACCGCGGCGGACCGGTCGTCTGGCTGTCGGAGACGGACGCGAAGAAAGCGGATATCAAGGACAACGACTGGGTGGAACTGTTCAACAGCAACGGCGCTATCGTCGCCCGCGCCGTCGTCAGTCAGCGCGTGAACGAAGGCATGGTGCTGATGTACCACGCGCAGGAAAAAACCATCAACACGCCGGGCAGCCAGATCACCGGCGCGCGGGGCGGCATCCACAATTCTGTTACGCGGGCGACGGTGAAGCCGACGCACATGATCGGCGGTTACGCGCAGCAATCTTACGGCTTCAACTATTACGGAACGGTGGGGTCCAACCGCGACGAATTCGTCGTCGTCCGCAAAATGGCGAAGGTGGACTGGATGGATGCGGCGTAAAGCGGAGACAACAGAAAGAACGGAGAAAACAGAAAGGAAAACGGCAATGGCAAGAACGGATAATTTCAGAGCGCAGCACAAGGAAATCGCGGCGGCGGTATCGGATGTGGAAAAACTCCTCGATCCCGCAGCGGCAGGGCAGAAGGCTGCGGAAATTTCAAAGCTTCTGGTCGTCCTGTCCGGGAAAATAACGTTTCATCTGGGTATGGAAGACAAGTATCTATATCCCCTGTTACAGGGAAGCAACGCCCCGAATCTGAAGGCGATGGCCGATGAGTACATCAAGGACATGGGCTCCCTTGCAGGCGCCTTCAAGGATTACATGGCTTCATGGTCTTTTTCGAAGAGAATCGAGGAAAATTCCCCGGAGTTTGTAACTCAAACGAAAGCAGTCTTCGCGGCGCTGAAAAAAAGAATAGAGCGTGAAGAGAGCGATCTGTATCCGCTGGCGGATAAATTGTGACCGTAATGGCGATTGCTGTGCCGGAAGTGCCCGGCGTTTAACATGGATTGTTTGCAGGTGGATCAATGAAAGTACGCGCTCAAATCGGAAAAGTCCTCAACCTTGATAAATGCATCGGTTGCCACACCTGTTCGGTGACGTGCAAGAATGTCTGGACGTCACGCGAAGGCGTGGAATATGCGTGGTTCAATAACGTCGAAACCAAGCCCGGCATCGGTTACCCGAAAGAATGGGAAAACCAGGACAAGTGGAACGGCGGATGGGAGAGGAAGCCAAACGGGAAAATCCAGCCGAAAATCGGCGGGCGCTGGCGCGTCCTGGCGAAGATATTCGCTAATCCCGACCTGCCTGAGATTGACGATTATTACGAACCCTTCACGTTCGATTACGAACATCTGCAAAAAGCGCCCGAGTCGAAAGCCATGCCGGTCGCCCGGCCGCGCTCGCAAATCAGCGGCCAGCGGATGGAAAAGATAAACTGGGGGCCGAATTGGGAGGAAATCCTCGGCACTGAATTCGAATCGCGCAAGCGCGATTACAACTTCAAGGACATCGAAAAGGAAATTTACGGACAGTTCGAAAACACCTTCATGATGTACCTGCCGCGCCTGTGCGAGCATTGCTTGAATCCGACCTGCGTGGCGGCCTGCCCGTCCGGGTCCATATATAAACGGGAGGAGGACGGTATCGTTCTCGTCGATCAGGACAAATGCCGGGGCTGGCGGATGTGCATTTCCGGCTGCCCTTACAAGAAAATTTATTACAACTGGAAAAGCGGCAAGGCGGAAAAATGTACGTTCTGCTATCCCCGCATCGAAAACGGCGAGCCAACGGTATGTTCCGAAACCTGCGTCGGGCGCATCCGCTATCTGGGCGTCATGCTGTACGATGCCGACCGGATCGAGGAAGCCGCAAGCGTCGAAGACCCGCAGGATTTGTACGATGCGCAACTGGATGTATTTTTAAATCCGCACGACCCGGAAGTGATCGCGCAGGCGCGCAAGGACGGCATCCCGGAAAACTGGATTACGGCGGCGCAAAATTCGCCGGTCTACAAGATGGCGATGGACTGGAAAGTGGCCTTCCCGCTGCACCCGGAATATCGCACCTTGCCGATGGTGTGGTACATCCCGCCGCTGTCCCCGATCAAGGCGGCCGCCGAGAAGGGGCATGTGAGGATGGAGGATAACGGCATCATCCCCGATATTCATTCCCTGCGCATCCCGGTTAAATACCTTGCGAACCTGCTGACGGCGGGGAAGGAGGAGCCGGTAATCCTGGGGCTGAAGCGCATGATCGCGATGCGCCATTACATGCGCAGCATCCATGTGGAAGGCAGACCGGACACGCGCGCGATCGATGAATGCGGCCTCACGCCTGCTCTGGTCGAGGACATGTATAAGATCATGGCTCTGGCGAATTACGAAGATCGCTACGTCATTCCCACCGGCCACCGGGAGGAAACGCTGGATGCGTACGGAGAATCCGGCGGCTGCGGGTTTTCGTTCGGCAATGGCTGCTCCTCGCACAGCAACAGCAAATTCGACATGTTCGAATCGCAGAAAACTTGGCGCGGGCGCAGCGGAGGTCGGAAAGACAACCGTGTCAACACGTTGTTCACCAAGGAATTTTACGGCGAACAGGGCGGCGGCTGCGGTTCCAGTTCCAGCTCCAGTTCCAGTTCCAGTTCCAGTTCCAGTTCCAGTTCCAGTTCCAGTTCCAGCGGCTGCAGCTCGGGATCATGCGGCAGCAGCAACAAAACGAAATCCTGTTCGGAGGCGGCGGAATGAGCGCGACATTGAAAATCATCGGTCTTTTGCTGACCTATCCGGATGAAAAATGGCTGGCGGCGCGGAAGGATATCGTCGCCGTCCTGGATTCGGAAGGCTGGCTTGCCCCCGGAACGGTTCGAAAAATTGCGCAGTTTCTCGACGATGCGGCGGCGCAGGACGTTTACGATTTTCAGGAAGAATACGTCGCGCTGTTCGATCGCACGCCGTCGCTGTGCCTTTACCTGTTCGAGCATGTGCACGGCGATTCCCGCGACCGCGGGCAGGCGCTGGTGGAGCTGGATATGCTTTACCGGGAGCGCGGCCTCGAAAACGATTCGGAACATACGCCGGATTACCTGCCGCTGTTCCTTGAGTATCTGTCCATATTGCCGCTGGATCTGGCGCGGGAAACGCTGGGCGGGGCGATTGACGTTGCCGCCGTCCTTGGTGAGCGCCTGAAAAAACGGGACAGTGCTTACGCGGCGCTGTTTGATGCCATCCGGGATATCGCGGGACGGAAGCCGGATGAAAAGAAGTTGCAGGGCGCTTTGAGGCTGAACGCAGGCGGTCTGCCGACCGCGCAGGAGATGGACGCGGCGTGGGAACAGCAATTCGCCTTCGCCATGGCGCAGCAGGATGAAAAGGGCGTCGGCTGCCCGAAGGCCGGAGAGATGCTGAAAAGAATGGAGACGCAGTCATGAATTTCGATTTCGATTTTTTCCTGTTCCAGATTTTGCCGTACGTGTCGCTGGCGGTTTTGCTTCTAGGCAGCGTCATCCGTTTCGACCGCGATCCTTATGGCTGGCGCAGCAAGTCGAGCCAGATTCTGCGGAAAAAACAGATGATGTGGGGCAGCAACCTGTTCCATATCGGCATTCTCGTGGTTCTGATGGGTCATGTCGTCGGCCTGTTGACGCCCATCGCCGTGTTCGATGCTGTTGGCATTTCTCATGGGTTCAAGCAGGTCATGGCGATGACGGTCGGCGGCCTTGCCGGGGTCATGTGCTTGGCTGGCCTGCTGATGCTGATTCACCGCCGCCTGTTCGATCCGCGCATCCGGGCGACCAGTTCGTTCAGCGATATCGCTGTTTTGTTTTTGCTTTTGGCGCAGCTTTTGCTTGGCCTGTTCACCATCGCCGTGTCCATGCGGCATCTCGACGGGCATGAGATGGTGAAATTCATGGAATGGGCGCAGCACATCGTGACTTTCCGCGGCGGCGCGGCGGAATTCGTGCGCGATACGCATATCGCCTTCAAGTTGCACCTGACGCTTGGGATGCTGATTTTCATCGTCTTCCCGTTCACACGCCTTGTGCATATCTGGAGCGCGCCGGTGTTTTACGTCTTCCGCCGGCAATACCAGATCGTCCGTCGGCGGGAGGTGTAGCGTGATTTCCGCGCCCGGCATAACGGTCAACGGCATCGCGATTACGCCGGATCAGATTAATCAGGAAACGCAGTATCATCACGCATCCAGCATGCCGGAAGCGAAATATCATGCGATGCAGGCGCTTGTTATTCGCGAGCTTTTGATTCAGAGGGCTGTTTATTGCTGTCTGTGCAGCCGAGAATTCGCGCTCAAGAGTCCCGATGAGGCGATAGGAAAGTTGCTTGAAAAAGAAGTATGTACGCCGGAGCCAAAACAGAGGGAATGCAAAAAGTACTACCTTGAAAACAGGGAGAAATTCAAGACCCGGCCGTTGTTCGAGGTTTCACACATTTTCTATCCCGCGCCGGCGCGGGATAAGAAGGCGCGTTCAAAGGCTTTGGAGCGCGCAAATGCGGCTTTGGACAGGATTCATCAAAACCCCGCGCTTTTTGAAACTATTGCACAAGCGGAATCGGCATGTTCATCGGCGCAGACGGGTGGATTTTTAGGGCAAATCGGCGCAGGACAGACTGTTCCTGCGTTCGAATCCGCCTTGTTGGCAATGAAGGAAGGCGAAATATCGAAAGATCCTGTGGAAACCGAAGTCGGTTATCATATCATCCGCATCCACCGCCGCGCGGAAGGAAAGCCTCTGCCGAAAGAACCCGTTATGGACTGGATTGCGGATTACTTGCGGAATGAAAGCTGGCGGCGCATCTTCCGGCATTACGTTCTGAAGCTGGCGAGCGAAGCGAAAATCAGCGGCTTCCGCTTTGCAGGGGACGGCACGCCGCTGGTGCAATAGCCATGCGGGCCCGCTTTTTTTCCCTCCCTTTTTTCGAGCACGGGTTCCGTCCCTTTTTCCTGATGGGGGCGTTTTATGCCGTTATGGCCGCTGGCGTCTGGATTTTGCAGCTCCGGGGGATGGCGCCGCCCGCGCCGCCGTTCGGGGATCCGGTTTTATGGCACGCGCATGAAATGCTCTTTGGTTTTACCGTCGCAATTATTGCCGGGTTCCTGCTGACCGCCGTTGCCAACTGGACCGGCGGGGAGACCGCGCGCGGCGCGCATCTGGCAGCGCTGTGCCTGTTATGGACGGCGGGGCGGGCGGCGATGGTTGCGGATATTCCCTATGTCGCCGCCGCCGTTATCGATCTTGCCTTCATTCCCGCACTGGCGGCCGGTCTGGCGGTTCCCCTGTTCCGCGGGCGCAATCGCCGGAACTATGTTTTTCTTTTGATGCTCGGCGCGTTGTTTTTGTCCAACCTTATGTTCTGGATCTATCAGGACAGGACGGTTCTTTATAGCGGGATTATCGTCGTTATGGCGATTATTTCCGCCGTTGGCGGGCGGATCATCCCATCCTTTACCGTAGCGGGATTGCGACGGGAAGGCATGGATGTCCGGCAGACGGACCAGTACCGGACCGACATGGCTGCGCTGGCGTCTCTTTTTTTGTTGTTCGCCGCGATAGCCTTTACGGGGATGGATTCCGCCATAGCCGGGGTTCTGGCTTTTTCCGCCGCTGCGCTGCATGGGTTGCGGCACCTGCATTACCATCCGTTGAAGGTATGGAGATACCCGTTGCTCTGGAGCCTTCATGCGGGGCATTTGTGGCTGATCGCGGGGCTGGCCATGCTGGGCGCGGCGGCATTCGGGCTGGCGCCGGTTTCCCCCGGCATTCATGCGCTGACGGCGGGAGCCATCGGGTCTTTGACCCTGAGCATGATGTGCCGCGTGGCGCTGGGCCATACTGGTAGGATCATGCAGGCTGGCACAGGGACAAAGCTGTCGTTTCTTCTAATGCAGGGCGCCGTCTTTATCCGGGTCGCCGGACCGCTTTTTGCGCCGTCCCATTATATGATCTGGATCGAAGGTTCAGCGCTGCTCTGGATACTGGCGTTTACGGTCTATCTTACCGGCTACGCGCCCATTCTTCTGCGACGGGCCGTTGCCGGCGCATGATCGCGGAGAAGCATCCCATGCACGGGTTCTCGCCTGTTGCTCCGTATGTGTCGCGCGGCAGGAACGGGCAGTCCAGACAGCTTTTATAACTGATCAGCGTCATATTGTTTTCAATGACCGCGCTGCCTTTCAGGCGCAGGTTCGTGCCGATGAAAACATCGTTCAGGAGCATGACCTCGTCCTCTATGATGGCGTGGCCCTGCACCCTGCAGCGGCCGTAAACCTTGACGTCGCCAGTGATGACGGCCTGCCCCGATATTTCAGCACGGTCCCCGATCTTGGCCCGGTCGCCGACGACGGCATTGCCGAATACCCGCGCCTGCGGTCCTACATATGCCGTATCGGCAACGCAAGCTGTCTCCGCGACCCATCCCCCACCGTTTGGATGATGGTGAGCGGGAACAGGACCATTGCCATCGAGGAAATCATGGATACGCTTTCCTTCAATTGCGTAATTTCTGTACATGCGTTCCCCCCTTCAGTGAACTTTTGTTACAATTTATATGATATCAATCGAACTTTAGTACAAGCCTCTTTTGCATTGACTTGATTAAGATCAAATTCTCGCTCTTATCCCGCTGATAGTCTCAGAATGAAAGATTGTTGCCGGGTACGGCAACCTCCGAGCTTTCATGCCTAAGTCGTATTATCGATATGGCATGCTGGCCGGGGTCGCGGGGGAAACGCCGCGGCCTCCCCGATTTGGAAAGGAGCTGCAATGTATTACGACCCGCCTCTTGCGGACGGCTATGGTCGTCGTTTTCCTTATCTGCGCCTGTCGGTGACGGACGTTTGTAATTTCAAGTGCAGTTACTGCCTGCCTGACGGTTATGAAAAAACGTACAGCGATCCCTTTTTAAGCGCGAATGAAGTTCGCAGGCTGGTCACGGCTTTTTCTGAAATGGGCACATGGAAGGTCCGCCTGACCGGAGGGGAGCCGACCGTGCGGCCCGATTTCTGCGATCTTGCCCGGATCGTAGCATTAACGCCGGGGATCGAAAAAACCGCTTTTACGACGAACGGTTACAAGTTGCCGCAGCGGGCGCGGGATTATTTTAATGCCGGCCTGCGCGCGATCAATATCAGCATCGACTCTCTCGATCCGCGCCGCTTTCATGAAATCACCGGGCATAACCGGCTGGAGGAAGTTGTCGATGGCGTACGCGCGGCGCTGGAGGCCGGGTTTGAATCGGTCAAAATAAACACGGTGTTGCTGAAAGGATTGAACGACGATGAGATTGACGGATTTTTGTCGTTCATCGAAAACCGTCCGGTGTCGCTGCGTTTCATAGAATTGATGCAAACCGGCGATAACCTGACCTATTTCAGGAAACGTCATATTCCCGCGACGGTCGTGAAGGAAAGGCTTCTGGCCCGGGGCTGGCGGCTGCGCGCGCGGGAAGATGGCGCGGGCCCGGCGATGGAATACGAACATCCGGATTACCGGGGGCGCATCGGCATCATCGCCCCCTATGCGAAGGATTTTTGCGCAACCTGCAACCGGTTGCGCGTGTCGGCGCGCGGGCATTTGCACCTGTGCCTGTTCGGCGCGGGCGGGTACGATCTGCGTCCGCTGTTGCAGGACGATGGTCAGATCGAGGAATTGAAGGGGATGGCCGTAAACCTGATGCAGCGCAAGCGCGCCGGGCATTTCCTGCATGACGGCGATACGGGCACACGGCAACATCTGGCATCGGTCGGAGGATAAAATGACTAAAACGCGGAAGATCATAGATTTCCCTGAAACGGAGGCGGCATTCCGCATGATCGATGTGGGCCGCAAGCGCATAACGCGCCGCCGCGCGCTTGCCTGCGGCACGATCACTGTGGGGCCGGAGGCATTTAAAAAAATCAGGGAAAAATCTTTACCCAAAGGCGACGTGCTGGCGCTGGCGGAGGTTGCCGGGATCGCGGGCGCGAAGAAAACGCCGGATCTGATCCCTATGTGCCATACATTGCCGCTGGATCAGGTGACGATTCACTGCGTATTGCAAGAGCCGGATGCCGTAACGGTCTATTGTCAGGCGGCGGCGCACGCGAAAACGGGTGTGGAGATGGAGGCGATCACCGGCGTGCAGGCCGCACTGGCCACGATCTGGGATCTGACCAAGGGGACGGAGCCGAATTTGACTATCGGCGGCGTGCGGCTTCTGATGAAGGAAGGCGGCAAGAGCGGATTGTGGGTCAATCCGGACGGCATCCCCGGCTGGCTGGCGGCGCAGCTTCCGCCGCAAAAAACGATGACGGGCGTTAAGGCCGCCGTTCTGGTGATGAGCGATCGTGCCGCTGCCGGAATCTATGAAGACAAATCCGGTTCATTGTTGAAAGCCCTGCTGGAGGGTGAGGGCGCGGACGTGCTGGAGTACAGGGTTATCCCCGATAATGGCGATGCCATTGCCGCGGCGCTTAAAGAAATGAAGGAAATGAAAAAGCCGGCAATCATCGTCACATCCGGCGGCACAGGCCCCGGGCCGCGTGACGTAACGCCGGAAATCGTGGATCGTCTTTGCGACCGTCCGCTGGAAGGGTTTGGCGAAGCGCTGCGCCGGGAAAGCGCGGCGTTTACGGATACGGCGTGGCTGTCGCGGATGCGCGCGGGCATGATGGGGGAATCGCTGGTCGTTGCGCTGCCTGGCAGCCCGAAAGCGGTCGGCGAATGCTGGGAAATCCTGCGCCCGTTCCTGGCGCACGCATTGAAAATGATCGAAGGGCAGGGGCACGGAGGAAAATTATGATTGCCATCAATGTAAAACTGTTCGGCGCGTTCAGGAAATACGGCGATAAAGCCAGCTTTACGATGCCTTCCGGTGCATCCGTGCGGGATGTGAAGGAGAGGCTGGCGCAGGAATTGAAAGGCGTCGATCCGTTGCTGATCGACGACTCCGCCATCGCCAACGACAATGACATCGTCGGTGCGGATTTTGTATTCACGAAAGACAGCGATCTGGCGATTCTGCCGCCGGTGTGCGGGGGGTGATCATGGCCGGAAAAATATATGTTGAAATCAGTGAGACGCCACTCGACATCGCTGCCGCGCATGAACTCGTCGCCGACCCGGCGCATGGCGCGGTCGACAGTTTCGTCGGCGCCGTGCGCGATAAAAATTTTGGCCGCAGCGTGCTGGGCGTCAGTTACGATGTGTATCAGCCGCTGGCCGAAAACACCCTGCAAAATATGTGCGAACAGGTGCGCGGCGAATATGGTGGCGAGATCAATATTTATATCGGCCATTACAAGGGCCGTCTGCCGGTCGGCGGGATCAGCGTCATCATCGCCGTCAGCACGCCGCACCGGGCTGAAAGTTTTTCCGCCTGCCGCGCGCTGATCGAGGAGTTGAAGCGCCGCGCGCCGATCTGGAAGCAGGAACACTACGCCGACGGCGACAGCGAATGGGTGCAGGGCCACGCGCTCTGCCAGCACAGCCATGAACATAAACATAAACAACATGCGCATGGATAAGCCCGCCGGAATCGTGCTGGCGGGCGGCAGGTCATCGCGCATGGGGACCAGCAAGGCGCTTCTGAAATACAGAGGCGCTTCCCTCGTCGAGCACATGAGGCGTTTACTGCGGCAGGCCGGATGCAATACGGTTTATATCAGCGGATCTGTGCCTGGATACGATCATATTCCCGATGTTGTGCCGCACGAGGGGCCTGCGCGGGCGATGGGCGGCCTTTTACAAAATTTTTCCGGCGTCCACGACCGTCTTTTATTTGTACCGGTCGATATGCCCTTGATTCCCGTCAAGGCCCTGGAAACGCTTTTGCATTACAAAGAAAGCGCGTTCTTCGCCGGATATTTCTTGCCGGCCTGTCTTGCCACAGGCGTTGCGGGAGATGGCGGGGGAAGCGTCAAAGAACTTCTCGTTCGGTGCCGGGCGGCAGCGTTACAGCTGCCGCCCGTTTTTGATCGGGGCATGGGAAATTTCAATACGAAAGAAGAATGGGAGGAACTGATACATGAATCTGCGCATGGATGAAAAGGGATTCCGATTTCGTATCACGCCATCCGACCTCGGGGAACTGCTCGCCGGGAAGGATATTGAG
>JACQIJ010000172.1 GCA_016198545.1 Pseudomonadota bacterium | reverse complement strand
GCGCGGAGCAGTTGCGCCTCAAGCTTGTCCGTAACGGCCGTTTTTTTCTCAGGCAGTTTTTCCATCTTGACCGGAAGCGCAGGAATGGCCGGCATCGGGAACCCGCTTGCGCCCGCCGGCTTGATTTCGCGCGGGATGTTTTTCGCGCGCGCTTCGGCCACGAAGCTTTCCGATGCCTTCTGTTTTGCCGGGCGGCGGGGCGGGATTGGAGGCATTTTGACGGACGATACTTTTGTACTCTCCGGTTTTTGTTCGGGCAGCGGCGCGCGCGGTTCTTCACTGGCCATGACTGGCACGGCTTCAGGAGGATCGCCGGGCATCGGAATGAAGGGTGACACGGTTTTAACTTTTTGCGGCAAGGATTCGGTCTCCTTCGCTGCGGACTTCATCGATGGCGGCGAAACAGGCAGCGACGGATCGCTTGTCTCCGAACGCGAACTGGTTTTCACAGGAAAGCTTACGATCTTCGCTTTCTCCGCCATCCTGTTTTTTTCGGGTATGGCGGGATCCGGGCGCGGAGGAGGAGCCGCAGTTGCCGCAGGCGCAAGCTTTTCTTTTTTGTCTATTTTTCCGTTCGCCTCTTTATATGGATGTGGCTTCGCAGGGGGCAGGGGCGGAACGACCGTGCCGGGCCGCAGCGATGTTTGCCGTTTTTCAGGCGCGGGGACGGCTGTTGCGGAGGGAGGGGGTTTTGAAACGACAGCGGGAGGAGTCCTTTCCATCCCCATCTGTGGCGGCGCGACGACAGCGGGCCTGTTTGTAAGCAATGGCTTGTAATTCGGGGCAGTGTTCCGGCGCAGCGTTTGCGAAGAAGGATTCCCGCCGTTGTCCGCAGGGCGGTCCAGCGTTTCGAGTACGCTCAGATCAACCTGGATTTCCGGCGTGGATATCTGGGCGCATGCCTGGCGGCCATATATTGCGCCGGCCGAAAGCGTAAGAAACAATATGAAAACAAAAATATGATACTGCATCACGCAGCATCTTTGCCCATTTTTACCGATTTAAGCAACTTTTTCAGTTCGTCATGCAAGGACGTGTTGCCGGCGACGATATCTCCGGTCTGGACGGGGTTGCCGGGTCCGTCGATATCGCTGAGCAGACCGCCGGCTTCCTTGACGATAATACTACCCGCGGCGATATCCCACGGGTTCAGGTGACGCTCCCAGAATCCTTCCGCGCGCCCGGCAGCGACGTAGGCAAGGTCCAGGGCCGCGCTGCCGAACCGGCGCAGGGAAGCGCCGGCGCGCTGCACGGTTGCGTATTCGGATGCGAATATTGATTGTTCATCGGGAACGCGGCGCGGTTCTCCCGTAAGAAAAACCGAGTCGGTCACGACATTGCGTCCGGAGACGCGCAGGCGCTTGTTGCGCATGAACGCGCCCTGTCCCTTTTCCGCCCGGAACATTTCATTTATGACGGGGGCATAGACAATGCCGGCGACGATCTCGCCTTTTTCCTCCAGCGCGATGGCGATGTTCCAGTGCGGAATGCCATGCAGGAAATTGGTAGTGCCGTCCAGCGGATCGACGATCCAGCGGCTTTCGTATTCCTTCGCGCCGGCCTTGCCGCGTTCTTCCATCAGGAAGCCGAAGTCAGAGCGCGCTTTGCTCAGTTCTTCGAAAATGATTCCTTCGGAGCGGTGATCGGCAGCGGAAACGAAATCGCCCGGTCCCTTGCGGGAAACCTGCAATTGCTCCACTTCGCCGAAGTCGCGGATAAGCGATTTTGCCGCCTTTTCCGCGGCGCGCAGCATGACGTTCATGGTGGGCGAGAGAGCCATTAATCCTTCGCTCTCTCGACGTAGGATCCATCCTCTGTTTTCACCACGACGCGCGTGCCGGATTCGATGAACGGCGGAACCATGATCTTGACGCCGTTCGATAGCTTCGCCGGCTTGTACGAAGACGATGCCGTCTGACCCTTGACGACCGGATCGGCTTCTACGATCTCCAATACCACTGTATCCGGAATTTGTACGCTTACCGGGTCGCCCTCAATGCTTTCCACGGTGCAAATCATGCCTTCCTGCAGGAAGGCGGCAGGCGCACCGATCAGTTCTTTGGAAAGTTGTATCTGTTCGTAGTTCGTCTGGTTCATGAAGTGGCAGCCGTCGGCGTCCTCGTACAGGAACTGGTATTCGGTGGAATCCATCCGCATTTTCTCGACCATTTCCTGAGTGCGAAAACGTACGTTGTCCTTGTTGCCGCCCTTCACCGCGCGCATCTCCACCTGTATGACGGATGCGCCCTTACCCGGCTGCATGATTTCGTACTTCGTGACGATCCACAGCTTGCCGTTATGGTCAACGACGTTGCCGGGGCGCAGGGAGATGGCGGTGACTTTCATGGCTCAAATTACTCCTTTTAACCTCTATTGAAGGGCTTATAGACCGATTCATTAGGAAAATGAAGGGGAAAAAGAATATTACAAATCCCGCCATACGGCTTCGCCGAGGCTTTTGAGGCGTTCTTGCATTTCAGGATCGTCTATGCCGTCAAGCATGCCAGCGATGCGGTTGCTGTCCTGTTCGGTCAGGATCTTCTTTTTTTGAATTTTCGGCAGGGGCACGTTGGCGGCCATAGGCACGAAGCGGATAGCTTTGATCCACCTGTCGCCGAAAATCAGGTTGATGCGCTCCAGGATAAGGTCTTTGCGATAATGGAGGAGGGTGGCATCAGCCGTGCTGGCAGCGATGTCAAGCGAGGCATCCGGCTTTTCTTGCCCTTTTTTCTTGTAATATCGGATTTTGACGGGCTGCGTCTTATCGGCAAGGTCTTCGCCGACCACTTCCGCCCAGCGCGTGACAAGACGGCCCAGCATGATGTACTTTTTGCTGAACACCTGCCCGGCGACGCGGGGTATGGCTTCGGAGATAAGACGCGGCCCGCTCATGAAAAGACCCACAACACGAATAAAGGATAACACACGCACTATGCCGCCCGCATCTTTGGCAGGCAAGCCTGGCGGCGCGCATATCAACAATTTCCGCAAATCCCTGCTGGCATGGTATGACAAAAACCGCCGCGCGATGCCCTGGCGCGCGCTGCCGGGGCGGCGGCCCGACCCTTATCACGTCTGGTTATCTGAAGTAATGCTTCAACAAACAGTTGTAACCGCCGTTATTTCTTATTTTTTTAAGTTTGTTGAAAAATGGCCGACGGTTCATGACCTTGCCGCTGCGCCTGTGGATAATGTCATGGCGGCGTGGGCCGGGCTAGGCTATTATGCGCGTGCCCGCAATCTTCATAAGTGCGCGAAGGAAATATCTGCGCGCGACGGCGTTTTCCCCGATTCCATTGAAGAACTTAAGAAACTTCCCGGCATAGGCGATTATACATCGGCGGCGATTACGGCTATTGCTTTCGATAAACCGGCGACAGTCATCGACGGAAATGTCGAGCGCGTGGTTGCGCGCTATTTCAATATAACGGAACCGCTGCCCGCCGCAAAAAAAACGATCCGGCAATATGCGGATTTTTTATCTTCCGGGCGGGGCGATCGGCCCGGCGATTTCGCGCAGGCGATGATGGACCTGGGCGCGACGGTTTGCATTCCACAATCGCCGCGCTGCGGAATGTGCCCGCTTCAGCAAAACTGCGCCGGCAAGAATATTGCGGAAACGTTGCCGCGCCGGGTTCCAAGGATAGAAAAACCGCTGCGCCGGGGTCATATTTACTGGATAATGGACGGGAAGGGCAAAATCCTGCTGCAAAAAAGGCCGGAAAGAGGGCTGCTGGGCGGTATGAACGGGTTTCCTACATCAGAATGGGTGGAAAAAGGCAGGCCGGGTCACCCAGATTTTATTAAACGGTTGATAAAAAATAAAAAATCGCAAAAAAACCGGGTTGTCGCCCACAGTTTTACACATTTCGATCTTATACTGCAGGGGTGGATAGTTGAAACGGCTTCTATACAATGCGGGGAGGAAGGCTTTTTCTGGAGGCGAAGCGATGATCTTGACCGTACGGCATTTCCAACGGTTTTTAAAAAATTCGCGCGCCTTATGATAGACTGAATGTGTGGGGGATAATGGCTAGAAGCAAACGCATGATTTTTTTCAGAGGCTTTCCGTTCATCCTGGCGGCTGCGCTGATGCTTGCTGCTGTTGGCGCGGCTCCACGCGCTTTTGCGCAGGAAACCGAAATGGAAAGGCCGGAAGCAAAAAGCGACGGCTACCTTCCGACAACTTTTCAAAATCTTTCGCGCCTGTACTGGGGAATAGGGAAGTTTGCGCCCGACGATATAGATGCTGTGAACAGATACCTGCTGATCAATGAATGCGAAATGTACCAGCAGTACTATTACAACGATTTTGAATGGTCGAAAATTCTTGAAACCACACGCTCTTTCCTCAAGGAAAACTCAAACAAGTTTCCAACCCGTTACGAAGTAATGGTTCCAATTTTTCTGGGCCGCTATGACATGGACAAGGAGGAGTTCGATCTTCTCGACAAGTCCAAGGTTCTGGGCACGAGAAAGATTGACGTTATCGTAAACGGCATGAAAAAAATCTGTGGCGTCAGCGACAACATACCCGGCTACCCGCGTGATATTATCGTGATTCTAAGTCAGCCCTTGTCATTGACAAGAATACCCGTCGGGCGGGAGTTGGCGCAGCTCTATCTTGAGGAAACCAGCCGGACGTTCAGCAACCTTCCGCCGCACCTGCAGATGATAGGTTATGAGAGGACTGCCTATCTGCGATTAAAGGTGCGTTTGATGCAATATAAAGATACGACGCTTGTTAACTCGCGCGACGTCAGGGCCGTGATTTTCGGTCAGCTGGAAGGCATTGAGGTTTATGCCGACGGAAACAAGGAAAAGCTTTTGTACAAGGAGGACAGGCTTAAGAAAAGGTTGCGCCGCGTCCGCCGCTATACGGACCCCTCCGCCGGGGCGGGAGCGCAGGATCAACAGGCAGAAGACGGGAATGAACAGGGTGGGAGCGGCCCACCCGATGAAGGTGTATTCGAGTCGTTTCCCAGCGGTCGCGTGGCTCCCGGGGGCACGTCGGGCAAATTCTAGATCCGCGTTCGCCTGATTTCGACGCCGACAGTAACATCCTTGAACGCCGCGGGTTTTTCGACGCGCACCGTGGTTGCGGCGGCTTTCTTGTGCCTGAGGCAGACCGCCGCGACTTTTTCGGCGAAATGCTCAACAAGATGAACGTGCCCTGTCTGCGCGATGCTCCGTACATCGTTGATGACGGTTTCGTAATCAAGCGTATCCCTTATATCGTCTGTCTGTCCGGCAGTGACAGGCTGCAGTTCTATCTCGATATTCACGATAATGCTTTGGTTTCTTTTTTTTTCGCGCTCATGCACGCCAATTCGCATGTCGAGTTTCAGATCGCGGACGATTATTTTTGCGCAGTTTCCCTTGTTCATGCGGGCAAAACTATCGGATTTGACAAATTATGTCCATATATGTCAGAACAAAGCATGAAAATATTTAACAGATTTTTCAGGGGGACGGCGGCGGTTGCGCTGACGCTGACCGCAGCGTTTCTGCCGGGTTTTGGCGCGGCAGAGGAAATGCCGGAATTTACGGTGATCTGCGACCTCAACGGCAATCACGGGAACGATCCGGACCGTATTTCGCATGAGCGTGAAAGAGCGCTTTTAACCGAGGCGCTGGTGAGAGCGTATCCGCGTCTGTCGCCGGAACTGCAGGAGGTGGCGGGGAAGACCGCTTTCGTCATAAATCACAGCCACGCCGAAATTACGAAAGTCTATTCCGGCTGGTCGGCGGAAGATGATGCGCATTTCTACAAATACCCTGATACGAAATTCTACAATCCTAAAAAATACGGGTCCGATTTCGGCCCGGATGGGACAATTCGCGTCAATTTCACGGAGAAATTCATTCTCGGCCTCGATCTGGGCGACAGGCTTGGCGCGGACTCCCCCTTTATAAAGCGCGGGGCGGTCGATAGCTACGGCGCCATGCTTGTCGGGCATGAAGTGGAGCATGCGTACCAGTGGCATACAGGCCCTGTGCGTTCGAATGTCAGTCAGCATCCGGAAATGGTCGAAGACGGTCTGGTGGATAAAGGTCTTCTGAAAGACCTTGCGCGGAAAATAGAGTATGAGCACGAGGCGCTTGCCGTGCATCGACAGTATGTGGAGCCGGATCCGTTGATGGCTTTTGCGGAAGCGGCCAAAGCATTCGAACAGGATCACCCGGAGATGTTCGTCGCAGGAGGCCGCTACTATCTTTTGTCGGTAAACCGCCCCAATTCCTTTACAGGGCGTTATTTGGCGGAAACGGCGCGTACGGCGGATCAGGGTGGCAAGTTTGACAGCGCCGGGCGCGTTATTTATTACGGCCAGATAGAGCCTCCCCGGATCGTGCATGATTTGAAAGAGCTGAATGACGATATAGAGGCCGGCCAGATTTCTTCTACTGCCGATACGGATGGAAAAATCATGAAACTCCGTATGGAGTGGAACAGCTATTCCCTGGAGGATCCTGCGCTCTGGCAGAAATCAAAGGATGCGCTTCCGTATCTGCAGCAGGTTGAAAACCGCTACAACCGAGAACTTGTGCGCTTCGAAAAACTTACCGCTCCGAAATAGATTCTATTGCAACGTATCCATTTCGCTGCGCCCGGCGCGCAGTTTCTGGCGCAGGGCGTCGATGGGGACGTATTGCTTTCCCTGCCTGTAATGCCAGTATGTCCAGCCGTTGCATGAAGGCGCGCCCTGCAGCGCTGCGCCGATTTTGTGAATGGATCCGCGGTGCGATCCGGAGATGAGATTACCGTCCGCCGCGACTTTTGCCGTGTGGCGCTGCTGCGCGTCGGTCAGGAGTGTGCCGGGTTTAAGAAGTCCGTTTTCAATCAGCCGGCCGAAAGGGATGCGCGGTTCTTCCCGTTTGCAGGGCGTATGCAGGATTTCATCCGTGCCGAGTTTATTGATAGCTTTCAGGCGTTTTTCAGCGGCTTCGATATAATCCGGTTCGCGTTCGAGACCGATATAGTTGCGGCCCAGTTTCTTTGCGACCGCGCCCGTCGTGCCTGTGCCGAAGAACGGGTCCAGAACGGTTTCACCGGGGTTGGTCGCAGACATGATCGTGCGGTAAAGCAGGGCTTCGGGTTTCTGCGTCGGATGCGCTTTTTGCCCGTCCGCGCCTTTCAAGCGTTCTGCGCCCGTACAAAGCGGGATGAACCAGTCGCTGCGCATCTGCAGGTCCTCGTTCAGCGCCTTCATGGAATCGTAGTTGAAGCGGTATTTTGATTTTTCCGACTTCGCCGCCCAGATAAGGGTTTCATGCGCGTTGGTGAATCTGCGCCCGCGGAAGTTCGGCATCGGGTTGGTTTTACGCCAGATGATGTCGTTCAGAATCCAGTAGCCCAGATCCTGCAATATCGTACCCACGCGGAAAATATTGTGATAGCTGCCGATGACCCAGATCGTGCCGTCATCCTTAAGCGTTTCGCGCGCGGCAGTCAGCCATGTGCGGGTAAAATTGTCGTAATCTTTCAGGCTTCCGAATTTATCCCAGTCATTGTCCACGCCGTCCACGACGGTGTTATTAGGGCGGTGGAGCTCACCGGACAGCTGGAGGTTATAGGGAGGGTCAGCGAATATCATGTCGATACAGCCCTTGGGCAGGGATTTAAGATTATCCACGCAATCCCCAGCCAAAATCTTGTTGATAGGTAATGTTTTTTCTTTTTTATGACTCGACATGCGTCCTCCTTTTAAAATCGAAGAAGGCATCCTGAGTCAAAACCGATTCGCTGTCAAGAAGAAAACATGATTCCATATTTGGAATCAATAAATTGGCAGAGATTTCTGAACTAAAAAATCGAGTCGGATCAACGGGATATGCTTTGCCTCAGGGGCAGAGATGCCTGCGCGCAGGGGGCAAAAGAGCGGCGGTGATGAGGCGTCAGGCCGTGGAGGCGGATGGCCTCCAGATGCTCGGGCGTGGGATAGGCGGCATTGCGATCCCATCCGTAATGCGGAAACTCCTTGTGCAGGGCTTCCATCAGCCTGTCGCGCGTAACTTTGGCGACGATGGAGGCTGCCGCGATGGACTTTGAAATTGCATCACCCCTGATGACCGTCTGTGTGGCGCAGGACAGGGCAGGGGCGAATTTTCCATCCACAAGCGCGACGGCAGCTTTGACCCCGCGCATGGCATCAAAGGCGCGCTTCATTGCCAGAAGCGTCGCGTGGTGGATGTTCAGCGCGTCGATTTCCTCCGGCGATGCCATGCCTGCGCCCCAGTGAAAATATTCCGTGATAAGGCTGAAAAGCTCTTCGCGGCGCGGTTTTACAACTTTTTTGCTGTCGTTCACGGCATCCAGGAACTTCAGTCCACGCTTGTCTTCCGGGATGAAAACGCACGCAGCCATGACCGGCCCGGCCAGCGGCGCGCGGCCTGCTTCATCGATGCCGCAGACAATGCCTTTACAGGAATCTTCCAATGCAAAATCCGGACGGGAATCTTTTCTTTTGGTAACCATCGGCCTCATTCTGAGCCGAGTCGGGTCCGGAAGAAAAGGGAAGGAGGTTTATTACTTACGAGCTTTTTCGCATTTTTCTCTGCGCGCCTGCAGTTCGGCATGGAGCCGGTCGATCATGTCGCTGGTCGTATGGGTGCAGAGAAAGGGCAGCAGGCCGTGAAGGAATAGAATTACCCCGCTGCCGACCAGAGTCAGGGCGACCCGCGCCGTGAATATGAAGTGCTGCCAGTAAGTTTCTCCCGCCTTGGCGGGATGGCTCGTAAGGCTGAAGTTCATGCGGTTTTCCATCACGGCGTCATTCTAGCCGTCTTTTTACGTCTGG
>JACQIJ010000170.1 GCA_016198545.1 Pseudomonadota bacterium | reverse complement strand
GTTAGGGGGTATTCTCGATTTTCCTTGCTTTTTACCAGCAAAAATCATAGTTTGGCCCCCGTTTTCCGGGTGGTCCGGGGAACATGCGTGGGAGGCTTCCCGGCGAAATTTTTACTCCTTGGCTCGACGGAGCGTAAGCGACGGTTGACGACAAGGACAAAAAAGCCAGTCCGGGGCCGCGACCACGAACCTCTGACTTTTATGAAGGAGGCCAGACATGGCAAAACCTAAGAAGAAGATCAACGGGTATATCAACCTGATCATACCCGCGGGTGCGGCGAACCCGTCCCCGCCCGTCGGCCCGTCTCTGGGCCAGCAGGGCGTCAATATCATGGAGTTCTGCAAGGCGTTCAATGCCAAGACCGAAAAAATGGAAAAGGGCATGCCCATTCCCGTGAAGATCACGGTGTTCGAGGACCGCTCTTTCGATTTCATCCTGAAAACCCCGCCCGCCAGCTATTTCCTCAAGAAGGTGGCGAAGGTGCAAAAGGGTTCCGGCACGACCGGCAAGGAAGTCATCGCCCAGGTAAGGATGTCGCAGGTGCGCAAGATCGCTGAAGAAAAAATGCCTGACCTGAACGCGAACGATCTGGACGCCGCGTCCAAGATCATTGCGGGCACGGCGCGTTCTATGGGCATCGAAGTGGTGGAGGGCTGATATCATGACAATGGGTAAAAAGCTGAAAGCCATGTACGAAAAAATCGACCGCAACAAATTCTACGGCGTTGTGGATGCTGTGAAGTTGGTCAAGGAAGGCGCGAAAGGCCGGAAATTCGATGAAACCATCGATCTTTCCATCAATCTCGCCATCGATCCGAAACAAGCCGACCAGCAGGTGCGCGGCATGTTCGAACTGCCGCACGGCTCCGGCGCGAAGGTGCGCGTGGCCGTGTTCGCGAAGGATGCGAAAGCGAAAGAAGCGAAAGATGCCGGGGCCGATCTCGTCGGCGCGGACGACCTCGCGGAAAAAATCCTGGCGGGCAAGATCGATTTCGATCGCGTGATCGCTACGCCCGACATGATGGGCGTGGTCGGCAAGCTGGGCAAGGTTTTGGGTCCGAAAGGCCTGATGCCGAACCCGAAGCTGGGCACAGTCACTCCCGATGTGAAGAAGGCCGTCGAATCCGCCAAGGGCGGCGCGATCGAGTACCGCGCCGAGAAAACCGGAATCGTGCAGGTGAAAGTTGGCAAGGCTTCGTTCACGGAAAAGGTTCTGGCCGAGAATATCACGGCGTTGGTAAAGGAAATCATCCGCGTCCGCCCGGCAGGAGCAAAAGGCACATACCTGAAAAAGGTATCGGTCAGTTCGACGATGGGCCCGGGCCTGAAGCTCGACCTGGCCGAATTCGGATCGCAGCAGGTCAAGGCGGCCTGAGGCTCCCGTAAGATAATCTCAATCAAGGAAAACAGCCCCCTTCGCAGGGGCTGTTTTGTTTTGGTCTTCCATCAAAGCCGTCATCGCCTGAATTTCGTGGGCAACTCTAAAGCGATCGAAGTAAATCCGGGAAATGACGGTTTTAAGAAGTCATTGCATTTTAATGCCGGAACGGATATCCGGGGCCATGCCCTGCTGCATCACGAAATCCTTCAGGAAGGGCACGCTGCCGACGGCTTTCAGGCCTGCGCGGCGCAGGGTTTTCAGTGCGCCCGCATCATTGCTGACCATTCGGTTGAGCGTATCAATGACGGCAAGCCGCGACCCGACATCGGCGCGGCGGCGGGATTCGTAGCGATTCAGTATCGCGCGACTGCCGTAATCAAGGCCGAGTTCGGCGGCATCCGCAATGATGGCGGCGAGCGCTTCGACGTCACGCAGGCTCAAATTCAATCCCTGCGCGCCGAGTGGGTGCAGAACGTGGGCGGCTTCGGCGGCAAGAGCCATGCGTGGCGCGGTCAGGCGTCTGGCTTTCAACGCTATCAGCGGGAAGGATTGCGGGCCCTTTATCAGCTTTATCGCACCAAGCAGGTCGTTCGTGCATTCCTGCAGCGCGCGTTCAAATTCATTCTTTCGCAGTTTCATAAGTCTGGCGGCGTCATCGCGCTTTTCGGTCCAGACGACGCTGGAGGAATTGCCCGGCAGCGGCACCAGCGCAAACGGCCCGCCGGGGCGGTGGAACTCGGTGGAGGTGCCGTTGTGGGGCTTTGCGTGTTCGATGAAGCAGGTGATGGCGTTTTGTCCATAGTCTCGCTCCCACGCGTCGATTCCGGCGCATTGCCGTACGGCGGAGTTGCGACCGTCCGCGCCGACGATCAGTTTCGCACAGATCGCGCCGCCGGATGTTTGCGCAGTGATGCCGAAATCGTCAGGTTCATAAGAGAGAAGTTCCATTTCCGTTATCAGGCGGATGTTTTTCGTCTGTAAAGCCTTTCCCGTCAGCGCCGCGCGCAGCGGATTGTTGGGCATGTTGATGCCGAACAGTTCCTGCCCGATTTCATCGGCGCGGAAAGGGACCGCGATTGTATCGTGGCCGGGGCGGCTGTCATCGATGATTTGCAGGGTTTCGAGCCGTCCACCTTGTGCGGCGCAGGCATCCCATGCGCCGGCGGCTTTTAAAATCTCTGCGCTGCCGCGCATCAGGGCAACGGTGCGCGTATCGGCTTCCGCGTTCAGAAGGACGCGCTCCGGCGCGGGGTCGATGATGACGATGCTAAGGTTCAGTCCGGTCTTGCTGAGGAGAAGGGCCAGCGTCAGTCCCGGCGCGCCCGCGCCGCAGATCAGCACATCACAGGCGGCATCAGGGCTGCTGCTCCTCCCCTTCCGGCGGGAGGGGGGGGGATTGCTGCGGTTGCGCGCGCGGCTTTGGTTTTGCTCTTTGTTCATCTTCGTCCCATTTCAAAAGCTGGCATTTTCCTTCAACGCAGGAGGGGAAACTGCTCAGGTCGAAACATTCGCATATTGCGCCGTTATAGCGGCTGCAGCTGCCGTCGAACATTTTGTTATAGTTCTGCTCATGCTTTGCGTTGACGGCTACATATTTACAGCAGAAGCTGCACGTCGTGTCCACAACGATGCATTTGTCGCCCTGCGCGCAGGTTTGCATTTCGTCGGATACTATTATTTGCTCGTCATAGGGGCCGAGGGGCGTCAGCGCCGGCATGACCGGCGTGCCCCGCAAATTCGACCAAGCGATCGCCCCGGAAATCATGACCGCGGCGATCAGGATGGAAACAGTCAGCAGCTTATTGTCCGAACCGCGCTTGCTCACGACGCCTTTTTACCCATATAAATAGTCTGGAACATAGTGAATCGTTAACCTTTGAAGGATACTGCAATCATGGCCAAAGTGGAAATCTATACGCTGACAGTCTGCCCGTGGTGCGTGCATGCCAAGCAATTCCTGCGCAGCAAGGGCATTGAATTTACGGAAGTAAAAATCGATGCGGATATCGAGGATGGACGCAAGAAGCTGGAGGAAATGACCGGCGGGGAGCGCACCGTGCCACAGATATTCATCGATGGCAAGCATATCGGCGGTTATGACGAACTGGTCGATCTGGGCAAGACCGGAAAGCTTCAGGAAATGCTGGGCCCGTCATGAGCGTTTTGAAGGCGGCGTTAGTCCAGCTCAATAACGGCCCCGACATTCAGGAAAATATTAAGATCACGGAAGATCTCGTGCGCCGGGCGGCGGATCAGGGCGCGGATCTGGTCTGTACACCGGAAAATACATGCCATATCCGTTTTTCGTCCGCCGACAAGCTGAAAAGCAGCTTGCCGGAAAAAGATCATCCCGTTCTGGAGAAGCTTTCCGGCCTTGCGAGGGAAAAGAAGTTCTGGCTTTTGATCGGTTCGCTGACGATCAAGCTTTCGGATTCGAAAGTCGCCAACCGCAGTTTTCTGATCGACGATACCGGCGCAGTCGTCGTGCGGTACGATAAAATCCACCTGTTCGACGTCGATCTGCCTACCGGCGAAACGCACCGTGAAAGCGATGTCGTGCAGGCGGGCAGGCGCGCCGTCGCGACGCAAACGCCGTGGGGCAAGATGGGCCTGAGCATTTGTTACGATCTGCGTTTCGCCTATTTGTACCGCAAGCTGGCGCAGCAGGGCAGCGCGAAAATCCTGACCGTTCCGGCCGCCTTCACCGTGCCGACGGGAAAGGCGCACTGGGAGGTTCTGCTGCGCGCCCGTGCCATCGAAACGGGATCGTTCGTCCTTGCGCCCGCGCAGTGCGGCCGGCACGAAGGCGGTCGTGAAACCTACGGCCATTCCCTTGTCGTCGGGCCGTGGGGAGAAATACTGGCGCAGGGCGGGGATGAACCGGGCATCGTCACGGCCGATATCGATCCGGCCGCCGTGGACAAGGCGCGCAGCGCCATCCCGGCCCTGAAGCATGACAGGGAAATTATTCCGTAAATTGAACGCCGTTGATATCGGTCATAC
>JACQIJ010000169.1 GCA_016198545.1 Pseudomonadota bacterium | reverse complement strand
GGCCAGTTCCGTGCCGGGGCCGAAATGCCGCGCCTGCAGTTCCCTGACCACGAGCGAACCCACGCGGCCCGCGCAACCGAGAACGCCTATCCGGGCCACCGTCTTGATTTCTTCTGCGCCTGAGCTGTCTGTTGCGGGTCTGGGCATGGGGGATTTATAGATGATGACGGGAGGAGATTCCAGTGCGTTGGGCTAAAAAGAATTTGCGTTATGCCAATCAGATCTCTGTTGGATAGCGGATTGCTTTATGCGAACATAGGCGCGGATTTTCATGCATATATTCGGATACTCGGAAGGAGGCCATCATGCTGGTTGCAAAAAAACAACACGGAGAAATGGACATGAATCTGGGCGCTGATAAAATTCTGTCATCTTACGGTCTGAAGGATATGGCAGGCGGGGACCTGAAAGTTCATTCGCCCATCAACGGCGAATTGCTGGGCGCGGTGAAAATGCACAGTGCGCGCGATGCCGATGCCGCCGTGGAAAAGGCGAAAGGCGCGTTTCTGGAGTGGCGGAATGTTCCGGCCCCGGTGCGCGGCGAGTTTGTCAGGCTGCTGGGCGAGGAATTGCGCCGCGAGAAGGAAAATCTCGGCCGCCTTGTCACCATCGAATGCGGCAAGATTTTGTCGGAAGGCCTTGGAGAAGTGCAGGAAATGATCGACATCTGCGATTTCGCGGTCGGCCTGTCGCGGCAACTCTACGGCCTGACGATTCAATCCGAACGCCCCGGCCACCATATGCGCGAGGTCTGGCATCCGCTCGGCGTCGTAGGCGTGATTTCGGCTTTCAATTTCCCGGTGGCGGTGTGGGCATGGAACGCGGCGCTTGCGTTCGTCTGCGGCGATCCTGTCATCTGGAAGCCATCGGAGAAAACGCCGCTGACGGCTCTGGCGTGTCAGGTCATCACTGATCGCGCGATGGAGCGGTTCCGCGAAAAGGGCCACACGGTTCCCAATGCGTTGTCGCAGGTCATTATTGGCGGGCGCGACATAGGCCAGGCTCTGACGGACAATCCCGCCGTGCCGCTGGTCAGCGCGACGGGCAGCGTCCCGATGGGGCGCGCCGTGGGCGAACGCGTGGCCGCGCGCATGGGACGCAGCCTGCTGGAATTGGGCGGAAACAACGCGATGATCGTCGCGCCGTCGGCTGATTTGAATCTCGCGGTGCGGGCGATTTTGTTTGGCGCGGTCGGCACGGCGGGGCAGCGTTGCACGTCCCTGCGCCGCCTGATCGTGCATGAAAGCGTTCACGACAAGCTGGTCGAAAGCCTGACGAAAGCGTACAAGGCCATCCGCGTCGGCAATCCGCTGGAAGCGGGAACGCTCAATGGCCCGCTGATCGATAAACAATCTTTCGATGGCATGCAAAAGGCTTTGAAACAGGCGCAGAAGGAAGGCGGCAAGATTCTGACCGGCGGCGGGCGCGTCGATGATGCGAACCTGTCAGGCGGCTATTACGTGCGCCCGGCGCTGGTGTTGATGCCGGGGCAGTCTGAAATCGTTAAGCACGAAACATTCGCGCCGATTTTATATGTGATGACTTACAGCGATTTCGACAAGGCTGTTGCGCTGCAGAATGGCGTGCCGCAGGGGCTTTCGTCCTGCATCTTCACCACCGATGTGCGCGAGGCGGAGAAGTTTCTGTCCGCGGTCGGCAGCGATTGCGGAATCGCCAACGTCAATATTGGTCCGAGCGGCGCGGAAATCGGCGGGGCATTCGGCGGAGAAAAGGAAACCGGCGGCGGGCGCGAAAGCGGATCCGATTCATGGAAGACCTACATGCGCCGCCAGACGCAGACGGTGAATTATTCCACCGCGCTGCCGTTGGCGCAGGGCGTAGTGTTTGAGGTTTGAGGCTTAATTAAGGCCGAAATCCTTTTGTGGCGTCAATCCGGGGCGAAGCCGGAGAATCCGGTTTCTCGTCTGGATTTTTATCGGGAGTTCTGCCGCGGCGCGTGACGCCGAATGCATTGGCGCAGAACGCTGCCTTGGTATCAGGTGCATATTGCTTTTCGAGCATTTCGACGACCAATTCGGAAAGAGATCTGTCCCCCGATACTCCGTCATACCCATCGAGTTCTATATTGTCGCCTATCTCAGAGATATAATGTTGCTCCGTTTTTGCATCGATCAGGATATCGACGGATCCCATCCCCATTTTGGCGGCGCGTATTGCCCTGATGGCATCGCTTTTTTGCTGTGGCGTGAATTCATGAGGTATCTGCGTTGTTCCCATACCATCATAATCTCTTTTCCAATTTTTTGATATGCAGGCAAGGCCAAGCAAATGGTCGCCGATCACAAAAGCCCTGTAGTCAACCGTTTGATCGTTTATTTTAGGTCCCTGAATAAAATGCTGCGCCAGAAAGGATACGCCCTGCCGGTCGATATTACGAAAAGCTTCTTCGGTCTCTTCTGTCGTGCTGACTTTAATGACGCCCTCACTGTTTCCTCCAAAACAAGGCTTAAATACGAATTTTTTCCCGGCCTGTATTTCGGACAATATTTTCATGCGCGATTCAGGACTGTTCGCATCATAAGTTTGCGGAATGGGAACTCCGGCGCCAATAAAAACATCTCTCATCTGAAGTTTGTTGTTTACGACAGCCTGAATCTCATAGGGCCAGGGCGTGGGGAATTTTTCGGTCAACAGGCGAAGCTGATCGAAATAGGGTACGTCGCCAGGTTTTGCGCCATGACAAAGAAAATTCCAGTCGCATGAGGGAAGATAGGGAATAAAGGCATCCAGTTTCGCGTCCGCGGGCAACTCTGGAAAAACAATCTCGCCATTTTCAAGCCGTGCCTTGTCAGTATCCAGAAATACGACATCGTGTTCTCTTTGGCGCAGCGTGCGGGGCAAAGACGAGATCGGTGATTCATCACTCACGTTGTATGCAAATGTATGAATTCCGATGCGCATCTGGTCTTCTCCTTCCGTTGCGGTCCTTTTTTAACCGGACAGAAAATTCTCCGATTATCCGGAATATATTGTATATGAAAAATATTAAAACTAAATTAAGTGTACTATACTGC
>JACQIJ010000166.1 GCA_016198545.1 Pseudomonadota bacterium | reverse complement strand
TGCCGATATGCGCGTAGTTATAGACCGTCGGCCCGCAGGCATACAGGCGTACATGGGCGGGATCAAGGGGCTTAAACGGCGTTTTTTCTCCGTCCAGAGTGTTGAAAAGCTTCAATTCAGGCATGGTTTTGACCCTTAATATTTGACAAAAAGCTCCCGCCATCATAGAAAAACACAGGACTTTGAACAGGTCAACGAGGGTGGAAATCGCAGTGGGAACGATCAGGACTTTCAGGCTGGCGGACGAGGCCGTTGCAAGACCCTCCCGGGAGGAAGCAGAGGAAGCGGTGCGGACGCTGATTCGCTGGGCGGGAGAAGATCCCGCGGCCCGCGCTGGGTTGCGTGAAACGCCGGGCCGCGTTGTCCGCGCCTATGAGGAATTTTTCGCCGGATACAGCCAGTGCGCTGAAGATATACTCAGCAAGACGTTTGAGGATATTGAAGGCTATAACGACTTCGTTCTCGTAAAGAATATAGATTTTACGTCCCATTGCGAACATCACATGGTTCCCATTATTGGCCGCGCGCATGTGGCTTACTGGCCCGACAAGCGCATCGTGGGTATCAGCAAACTGGCTCGCGTGGTTGATGTTTTCGCCAAGCGCTTGATATCGCAGGAAACCATGACGGGACAAATATGTGAAAGTATCGGCAGTGCGCTTGCGCCCAAAGGCGTGGCCGTCGTGATCGATGCCGTTCATCATTGCATGTCCATCCGCGGCACGGCGAAGGCGGCCGCCTCCACCGTTACGTCGCAGTTTTCAGGAATTTTCGAGCACGATGAAAAGGTGCGCGCGCGTTTCTTTGAGAGTTGCCGCTAGGAACGGAAGCCGCTTCTTTTACGGTCCTTGACGAAAGGCGATTTCATCACGATTTGCAGCATGCGCTCTTTGCTGAATGGTTTTTTGAGAAAACCCGCCGCGCCGCCCTGCGAGGCGCTTACGACGTTTTCCTTCACCGTATCGACGCTCAGCATGATGATATACGCATCGGGATCAACGGCGCGCAGGGCGTTCAGTGTTTCGTGGCCAGAGAGGCCGGGCAGGTGGATATCGAGGAAAACGATATCGGGCGCATGCTCGATATAGCTGATGATGGCATCTTCGCCGGTTTTGGCCAGAATCATCTCATATTCCTTATTTAGAATATTGGCCGCAAACGTTGCCGTAAACCGGTCGTCTTCGACAATCATGACCAGCGCGTCGTCCCGGCGCTGCCGGCGCAGCGGAATGCTGGCGACGCGGTTTGCATCCGACATGTCTTCGTATGCGGCAAAGCGGCGCGTGCCTAAAAGCTTTTCGTCCGCCAGCTTTTGGCAGTCATAGATGTCTTTCGTCAGTTCGCTGAGCTTGCCGAGACCTGCTCCCGCCTTTTGCGCGGCCGCCTGGTATGTGTTTTTTACAACAGAACGATCCTTTTCATTCTGCGGTCTGGCCAGAAGAACGATGTCGCAGTCCGAAAACAGATACAGGGTAGAATCCGGCAGACCCTGCGCCGCTTTTTCAAGATCTTTTATAAGGCTTCCGGCCGCCTCCTGCAGTTTCGTAAGCTTCCCCTTTATATGCGCCGGGTTGGAAATGAGATCCGCGTGATCCGACTGGCGCGACAACGCAAAATGCATTCCGATCCAGCCCGATATGTCAGGCCTGATTTTTTCCAGCAAGGTCAGAAAATGATGTTCGGGACTTTCCCTGATAACAGCCATGTTACTGGAAATTTTAAGCTTTTTCTTTCTATATAGCCAGCGGCGAATGATTTATACTGCCGCCCGTGAGCATGGAATACGATTTTATTTTTAAAAACGGCATCGCCGTGCTGCCCGGTTACACGGGCGCGGCGGATATTGCCGTGCGCGGCGGAAAAATCGCGGCTATCGGCGATGTTGGCGGTAAGGCGGCGGAGACTATCGATTGCGCAGGTCTACATATCCTTCCCGGCGTCATCGACACGCAAGTGCATTTCCGCGAGCCGGGCAATGAACACAAGGAGGATCTGCGTACCGGGACGACGGCCGCGGCGGCCGGCGGCGTGACAGCCGTATTCGAAATGCCGAATACGAATCCGCTGACCATTACGCCGGAAGCGATGGCCGACAAGATGAAGCGGGCGCAGGGCCGCAGTTTTGTAGATTACGCTTTCTATATGGGGGGGACGGCGGATAACGCCGCCAGGCTTGCGGAATGGGAAAACCTGCCGGGCGTCTGCGGCATCAAGATTTTCATGGGGGCCAGCACAGGCGCGCTTCTGTCGGCTTCGGACGAAGATGTGGGCGCAATCTTGCGTCACGGCAGGCGTGTCGTTGCCGTGCATGCTGAAGACGAAATGATGATGAATGAAAATAAAAAAACCATTCTCGGCGATTCCCATGATGTACGCATGCATCCGGAATGGCGATCGGCGGAATCGTGTCTGTCGGCGACGGCGCGGGTTCTGAAAATAGCGCGCGCGGCGCGGCGGCGTGTACATATTCTCCATATCACCACGGCGCAGGAGACGGAATTGCTGGCACAGAACAGGGATATCGCCAGCGTGGAAGCGTTGCCCAATCATCTGACTTTGTCTGCGCCGGAATGTTATGAAAGGCTGGGCACGCTGGCGCAGCAGAACCCGCCGATCCGCGGAAAAGAACATCAGGATGCCTTATGGCGCGCGGTCCGCGAAGGCGTTGTCGATATCATCGGCTCCGACCATGCGCCGCATACGCAGGAGGAAAAAAGAAAGGAATATCCGGCTACGCCTTCGGGCACGCCGGGGGTACAGACACTTGTTCCCGTCATGCTCAATCACGTGAATGAAGGGCGGCTGACGCTGGAGCGGTTTGTCGACCTTGTTTGTTACGGTCCGCAAAGAATTCACCAGATTGCGAACAAGGGGCGTATCGCCCGGGGCTACGATGCCGATTTCACGGTTATAGACATGAAGGCATCAAAAACCATCACCAATGCCCAGCAGAAATCGAAATGCGGCTGGACCCCGCTCGATGGCATGAAAGTTACCGGTTGGCCCGTCATGACGGTTGTGCGCGGGCATATGGTTATGCGCGATGGCGATATTGCCGCGGCGCCCGCAGGGATGCCGGTCAGATTCCGGGAAAATCTTTGATTTTTCAGTGAATAAGGC
>JACQIJ010000165.1 GCA_016198545.1 Pseudomonadota bacterium | reverse complement strand
CTATTGACATATATGTAAAAATTATTTACCGTGCCAGCATGAATTCTCTGACTGAAAAACTTACAAGTATCGTCGGTGGAGCCTTCGGGGCTTGCGGCCTGCCGCAGGAGAGGGGCTTTGTACGCGTCTCCGACCGGCCCGATTTGGCACAGTTCCAGTGCAATGGCGCGATGGCGGCGGCGAAGCAGGCGAAGAAAAATCCGCGTGAAGTGGCGCAGGCGGTTGTTGATGTCCTGAAATCGGACAAAACATTCTCCAAGCTCGAAATCGCCGGGCCAGGGTTTATCAACCTTAATATCACCGATGAATACCTTGCCGCACACATGGCGGAAACGGCGAAAGACGACAAACTCGGCATTGCCACAGCGGAAAAACCGGCAACCATCATCCTTGATTACGGCGGACCGAACGTGGCGAAGGCCATGCATGTCGGTCATCTGCGCACCGGCATCATCGGCGAGTCCGTGCGCCGCATCCTGCGTTTTGCCGGATACGACGCGAAGGGCGACGTCCACCTTGGCGACTGGGGTACGCCGATGGGCATGCTGCTGGCCGACCCGGAAGTCTACGCGCGCGCCGGGAACGTCGATCTGGACGATTCCGAAGCGGTGCGGGATTTCGTCGATTTCCTGGGCACCGCCTATCCGCGCGCAGCCGCAGCGTTCAAGGAAAATCCTGAAATTCAGGCGCTGGCTCAGCAGAAGACCGTCCTGATCCAGAACCGCGAGCCGGAACATTACCGCCGCTGGAAAATCATGCGCGACGCATCCGTAGAGGTCATCGAAAAAAATTTCGCGGCGCTGGACGTGTCCTTCGATTTGTGGAAGGGCGAGTCCGATGTGCACGATTTGATCGCGCCGATGGTCGGAGATCTGAAGAAAAAACATTTCGCGGTGGAGGATGACGGCGCTATCGTCGTTCCGGTCAAAAGGGACGACGACACGAAGGAAATCCCGCCGCTGATCCTGTACAAGCGCGACGGCGCGGTGATGTACGGCACGACCGATCTTGCCACCATTCTTGAGCGCGTGCGTGATTTCGGGGTTTCGCGCATCCTGTACTTCGTCGATCAGCGCCAGTCTCTTCATTTCGAACAGGTCTTCCGCGCCGCGCATATCACCGGCATCGCCCCGGCGGGGGTGGAACTGGTTCACGCGGGCAACGGCACCATGAACGGCCCCGACGGCAAGCCGTTCAAAACCCGCGCGGGCGGCGTGATGCGGCTGGAGGATATGCTTGCGATGGGCGTTGAAAAAGCCCGCGCCCGGATGGAGGAAGCCGACCTCGCCAGCGATTTCAGTGCGGCGGAAAAGGAAGATATCGCGCGAAAAGTGGCCATCGCCGCCATAAAATTCGCGGATCTGCAAAACCAGCGCACGTCGGACTACATTTTCGATTTCGACCGCATGACCGCGTTCGAGGGCAAGACCGGGCCGTATCTGCTGTATCAGGCGGTGCGGATCAAATCGCTGCTGCGAAAGGCGTGCTATGAACCGGCATCCAGCCCCTTGACCATCCATGACGAAGACCGCCCGTTGATCCTGCTGCTGACCCAATTCCCGGATGCATTCGCGGCGGCGCTGAACAACTACGCGCCGCACCATCTGGCCGACTACGCCTATAAACTGGCGCAGGAATTCAGCCGCTTCTACGCTTCCTGTCACATATTGTCGGAGGCGAACGCCGCCGTGAAGGAAAGCCGCCTTGCGCTGTGCGCCCTGACCGTCCGCACGCTTGAAACCGCGCTCGGCCTTCTGGGAATTGCCGTGCCGGAGCGGATGTGATCAGCGTATAAACAGAATATGAAAGAACGTATAAAATTCCGGGACGTTCACCTGAACGTTATTTGAAAAGATTGCCTTGGGGCTGGTCCAGCATCCCGAAGCCCACCCTCCCGTATCGACGCCTGTATACGTCCAGTATTTATCGAATCCCCCTATGTTTGTGATCCATACGGAGGGAATCGTTGTCGTTCCATGAAGTTTTTTATTGATCGCTTCACATACGGATTTTTTCAGAAAAGGAAGGTACATAATCAGTTCCTGATTCCTCTCCAGCGCTGAAAAATCAGGCCCCATATCGGCAATTCTCATCGTGCCGCTATAAACCCACGGCGTGCCGTCATTGGCGTCCGGAACGGGCGGGACCCACGACAGGCCGCCGCCCGCCGGGTCGAAAACATGGCAATGCTTGTCCCCCGGCGCCAGGGCATTATCGTAACGCGCGCTGTAATAATACGGATTGAAGGATTGCAGCACAAACGGTGCAGGCCACATGGGGCTGGCGAAAGTGACTTCCTGCTGCGAGCAGCCTTTCATTGTCAGGCGATTGAGCGTGCTTTCCATCTTTTGCGCATCGGCAAGAATGGAGGAGACTATGATCTCAACCTTCTTGGCGCCCATGTTCTCCCCGCCCTGTCGTGCGCTGCGTGAGAACGTGAACATAAGCGCGGCAAACAGAACAATTCCCAGCATAACGATAAAAAAAACGTTGCCGGATTCGCAGCTTCTGCGCTTCATGCTATTCTGCTGCGCCTTCATCTTCTTTATTGTCTTTAAAAAGGGTTTCCTTGAAATTGCGTCCGGCGCTTTTGATAATTCCGTCAATTTCCGGCGGCAGGGCTGCGCGCGCCGGTTCCGCCGTTTTTGGCGGCGCGGCGGAAGATGTCTTCTGATTGACGAGATCCAGCCAGTTTGCCGGCGTGGTTTGCAGTCGTTCTTCCTGCGGTTCTGCCGGCGCATCGCCTTCTTTCTTTTTAGTGAAGAAGGACATGGGGCCGCCGCCGCCGCTTTGCGGCTGCGCGGGGGGCGCGGCGGAAGATGCCGGGGCAGCGGGCGCGGCCTTTTTCTCCAGCTGTTTCTGCGGTTCAGACGGCGCAGGGGTTTTGCCGCCGGAATCATCGCTTTCTTCATTCAGGGCGCCGGGGTTGTTTAGGGCGTAAATGCCCGCAATCGCGGCCATGCCCGATTTGATCGGGTCGAAACTCTTCTTGCGCCCTTCAATATATGTTTTCGATATGGCGTTTATCTCGTCCGGCGTATCGGCTTTCACATCGGCTTTTGCCGCCGTCCATGTCTTGTGGACCATCAGGTCGCGGACTTTCGTAATGGAGGAAGCGTGCTTGACGATATTGTCGTCCGGCGGCGGCAGGGAGACATAGCGCGTGACCCGCATTGCCTTGGCGTGGCCCGGGTTCGAATAGTACATCTCCGTGGACATGATCATTTCGCCAAAAGCGATAATGGCCTGCCCCTCCTTGTAGCTGCGCAGTTCGTCATAGCTTGCGCGCGCGCGCAGCTGCATGCCCGCCTGCATCGTATCATAGTAAGATCCGGTGCCGGCCCCGCCTGACAACTGGAAGCCGGACGCCTCCATGACTATGGCGGATCCGACGGTTTTTTCGAAGAACTCCTTTGTCTGCGTCGGGTCTTCGAGTTTGCCGAAAATCTTTATGTTGCAGTTCGCGGTGATAGATCGGGATTCTTCCTTGACCCTTTTTTCAAGGGCGGGCAAGTCCTGTGCGGAGAACACAAGGGAAAAGCCCAGCGAGCGGGCCTGCGCGGCCATGACGGCCATGCCCTGCGCCGTGTAATATCCCACCTCGTCGAACACCGTCATAAACGGCGTAGCCGAATGGGTCGGCTTGTTTTCAATGACGGAAGCCGATTCGCCTTCCACATTCGATCCCAGCGTCGATCCCATCATGCCCTTGATGGTGGCAGCAACGATTTTACCGAGGTTGGCCGTCTCGTCAGATGATTTTTCCAGCGCAGGAATCAGAACAATCAGTATACGGCGGTTCAGGACGACGTCGATCATGTCCACATCCGCCGCCTGCGTATCGAAGATGTATCCGTATTCATCGCCCAGAGACTGTAGCGCGCGCGTGAATTGCATGGACAGATATCCGTGCTGCTGCCGCGGCGTCGTTGTGTCGTAGGCGGGCTGATCCGGCCCCGGCGGCTTTTCCTTGCCCTCATCGTCGAAGGCGGCGTCTATATAACCGGGCAGGGTGTCCAGATAGCCTTTCACGCCCACCCTGATATCTTCCGGCAGCGCCTTGTCACGCGACAGTTTGACCACGTTGTTCAGGGTCAAGTAGTTGCGGATCGTGCCGATGGACATGGGGATGTCCTGGTTGTCCCGTTTCCATGTCAGGGCGGGCATGATGGATGCGATAAGGGATACGGCGCGTTCTTTCCACATGGCGTTGTCGCCTTCGGCCTCGGGCATAAGGCTGACCAGCATGTTGGTCAGGTAGGAGGCCGATCCGCTGGAAAACGGGTTCATCGTGTTCGAGGGCGCACGCACATCGGAGTTCCCGGTCATATAGTTCAGGACCAGCAGGTCGTCGTCGCGCCCGAAACGCCGGACCAGCGCGGACAGGGATGACCACAAATCGGTATCCGCTTTGCCGTCGATATAGACGAATCCCGATCCCCAGGTCAGGGCGTTGCTGACCATCGATTTCAGGCCTTCCGTTTTACCGGAACCGGTCGTGCCCAGATAAAGAACATGCGTACGCGCATCGGAGTTCGAAAACCACGCTTCCTCTTTTGTATTTTGTACATTGCCTAGAAACAGAATACCTTCGGCCTTACCGTTCTTGCCGGGCCCCATATTGCGCTTGTCTTTCCATTTTGCGCCGAACGGCATTTTGAAAGGCAGGGATCTGTCGCGCGTGTAAAGCCAGAAAAAGTAGATGAGGTATAGAAGGAAAATAAAATCGGCGGCCGTCAGCGCGGCATCGTAATAGTAGATGGAAAATGCACCGATGAAAAAGATCGAGAACGCATTCGAGGGCTTCGCCATCCATTCGCCCAGCCGGGCGTAGGCCGGCCTGGTATCCCGCAGGATATCGGTGTGCTTCCGTTCATACTTTCGCTGGTCTAATGCCATGCGTCTAGCGTCCTCTCAGAAAATCGTCTGCGGAAACGGGTACGCCTGCCGTGGATCCGTTCGCCGTTGTCGCCCCCGGAACGCCGCTGGCCGGCGCAACGCCCATCGGCACTGTTTTTGGCATCATGCTGAAAAACATACTGATCAGGATTATAAGAATTCCTACCGCAATCAGGCCGGGAACCAGTCCGCCTCTCTGCCGCATCGGTGCGGCGTTGGTCTGCGGCTGCGCTGTCGATCGGCCCTGGCCGGCTTCCAGCGCGCGGCTGACTGCCATCAGAGCTTTTACGGCCGCGGCTCGCGTTGCGAAAGGCGCTATTTCATTCGTTTCGCCGCGCGGCGTGCGCAACACCAGAGAAACCGTTCCATCGCCGTTTTCGCGCACTTCCATTGCCGATGCTTTTGCATGCCCCAGCTCCATGCGCCAGATGACGGGCGAAACGGCGTCCGGCAATGACAGGATCAGCATGCCGTCAACGACCTTTGCGCTTGATGAATATCCGCCTGTCAGAGATTCGATCAGTTTTTTCATTTTTCGCCTTCTCCTTCTTTCAAGTTTTTCTACCGCGGCCCGGCTTTTTTATCCCCTGTTTTTTCGACTGGCTATAGTCCAGCTGCGGGATTGGGCGCGCCCTCCGCGATTTCATGTATTCGGTTATGGTCTGGATTGCGCCTTCGAGCTTGGGGCGCGGGATCGGGCGGCGCGTCATGCGCTCCGCCTTGTAATGCGCCATAGCGCCCAGCGCTTCAAGATGGAATGACTGCCGTCCCAGATTGTTCAGGGGATACCACAAGGCGCGGTCGTGCGCGCGCAACCACACGAACTGCGCGGGCGCCAGAACGCCGCCTTCTTCCCGCGCCGTGGCAAGACCGCGCATCAGGACGGCTGTTTCAAATCCGTGCTGGTTGCACTTTACAAGAACCTTCTCCGCCAGTTTTTTATTGCGCAGAACGGCGCGCGCGTCGCCGATCAATTTCCTCTTTAACCGCAGGCCGCCCTTGTGGTTCCAGCACAGCGCCAATTCACCCAGCATATCGTCGGCCTCTTTGCGCTTCCGGGATGCTTTCAGGCAGAAAGCCGCAAGCAAGACCTGCTTGTAAGGAGCCATCTTCATGGCCCCCTGCCAGCGCGGCCCCAGCTGGTGCGCAAAGGCGATGTAGGCGGCGCGTTCGTCGATGTTGCCGTCGGGAATGGGAATTTGATTGTAAGCCAGCCATTCCTCCGGGCCCAGAGCTTCCGCGAAAGCGGGAAGATCCGCCGGAACGGGCATTCCCGGCGCGCGGGGCGGCTGGTTTCCCGGGTTGAATCTCACGAAGGGGCTGATGACGGGGAAGGTTTTTGCCTGCACGCCGATAAGGCCGTCGAGCCCAAGCTTGCGCCGGTATTGCGTTCCGGGTCCGCGCAGTACGGCCCAAAACCCCATCAGGCCGATCAATCCGACGAAAAGGTATTGCATCGGAATCATCGCCATCATGGAAATCGCATTGATATATTCGCCGTTCAAGTCGGTTGATTTTATATGGGGTATTTCCTCGATGAGGCGGTCGTAATTGTAGCTACGCCCGTTCCAGACAACGGTGTAATCATCATCCACGAAAAGCGATACCAGCCACATTTCGCCCCAGCGCAACCAGCGGAATGCGTTCTTTATCTGGTATTCAAAATAAAACCAGATGAGCCAGAGTATGGCCAGAAACACGACGCCCAGGATTCCCCATCCCAGGGCGGCATCGTGCAGCGTGTTTTTGTCCTCTCCTCCGCCAGCCATTGCTGTTGTAAACCATGAAAATGTTTGAACGGCCATCCGCCCAGCTGCGGGCCGGTACGGGCGTATGAATTATCTCACCACCTATGAATTTATCAGAAAAATGGCGCTGGCGCCATTAAAGGCAGCGGGCAGATGTCTGAAACGCCTTTTACAAACAAGGCGTTGCAAATATAAAGGAATATATTCCTTGATTAATGATTATATTCCTATTATAGTGGGCCCGAGTTAATAAATGAAAGGAATAAAAGGAGCAAAAATGTTAGAGAAATTAGGTTATGGAATGCATGGCGTCAACACTCCCCCCGCGTCCGGTGGTTCTCCATACCTTGACGGCGTCATTGCCTCTGCTTGCTGCGACCTCGATGCTACGATTACGTCAAGCTACCCCGGCACGGGGCAGACGCTGGCGAATCTGGTGGCGGCTCCGGCGGACGGGGCGGCGCAGGCCGGGTACAATTTCCATTTAGGCGAAAGCGAGACGGCAACGACGGATGACCCGGCTTTCACCGGAACGGCGGGGAATGCCGCCGCATATTTCGCTTTTGACGGCGGAGACAATTTCAGGATAAAGGATTTTTCCGCTGTTCCGACGCTGCGTAAGCTGCAGCGGACGGACAACGCGAACAAATGGTGGTCCGCTATCGCCTTTCGCAAAGGATCGACGACATCGACATCCATATGGGGATCCAGCTGGTCGGGCGCGGACCTCGGCCTGTATCTTTATGCCGGTGCGTCGGATGCGGTCCTTTATCAGGGCAATGGCGTCTCGACGCTGGATAACGTCATTCTGACATCCCTCGCGCCCGCGGCGGGCACGGACTATGTGTTCATCGTATCCGCGGATATGACGGCATCATCGAACAATATCAGGATATGGCGGAATTCCCGTACAAAAACGTCTTTTAGCAAGTCGTGGACGGCGGTAACGGCCGATTCGGACGAAGCGTTTCGGCTGTTCGCGTCATCAAACAACGGAAACCCCGCCGGAAGGATGCCGAACAACTCGCGCTTTTATCATTTTTCCTGCGGCAATGCGTTCATAGATGACGCGCAGGCCGCGCTTATTTTTGACCACCTGAACGCACGGCATGGAAGGACGTATGCGTAAGGATCAGCGCTCATCCTTGCGCTTTCTGAGCGCGCCGTAGGCTTCGGGACTTGTGGCGCGCAGCAGCGCGTTTGTCTTCTTCTCAATCCCCAGATGAACTGGCAATGTCGGTTTTCCGGCGGCGCGCAGCTTTCTTACTTCATCCATGCGTATTTTCAGATCGGGATTATCCGGGTCCACGGCCATGCAGAAATCGCCGTTTTCTTCGGTATATTCATGCGCGCAATAGATCATGGCGTCGTCCGGCAGCGCATCGATTTTCCGCAGCGACGCCCACATGATTTCAGGCGTACCTTCAAACAGCCGGCCCGTTCCCATTGAAAAAAGCGTATCGCCGCAAAACAGCGCCCTGTCCTTTTCGAACCAGAAGCATACGTGACCTGTCGTATGGCCCGGCGTTTCAATGACGCGCGCCTGCGCATCACCGATGGAAACCATATCGTTTTCCCTCACGCCTGTATCCATGCCGGGAATGCGGCGCGCATCGGCGGCCGGGCCGATGACCGCGCATCCGTACCGCCGCTTGAGCGCGGCATTCCCGCCCGTGTGATCCCAGTGGTGGTGCGTATTGAGAATGCAATCAAGCCTCAGTTTTCTGCGGTCGAGCGCCCTTTCGACGGCTTTTGCGTCGCCGGGATCGACGACGGCGGTCTTGCCGCTGCCGTCAAGCAGCAACCAGATGTAGTTGTCCTCGAAAGCGGGGATCGATTCTATAGACAGCATTACAGGACGTCCGCAAGGCTTTTCCGCGCGCTGCCGCGGGGCAGGGGCTTTTGCTGCGTTTCATGGGGCGCCCAGCCGGTCAGGTATATGATTTCAAAGGTTGCGGATATCCGGCCTTCGCCGTCGCCGAATTTTTCCTGGTAACGATGGTCTGCTTCCATGAAAAGGCTGCGCCGGGAAAAGCTTTTCCGTCGCGCGGTCAGCGCATTGGTTTCCCCCATGCCGCGCAGATCGGCCATCAGGCGGAAGATGTCGCTGTAGGTCGCTGTCAGAATATCGGCGTCGACGACGGGCAGGGCGAACCCGGCGCGCTGCATCAATGCCGCCATGTCCTGCCTTCCCGCCATCGGCGCGACGCGGGGGGATATGCCGCCGCAAACGCTCATTTCCGCCTCGATCAGGCTTTCGCGCAGTTCGTACAATGTTTTGCCGCCGAAAAGCGCGCCGATAAACAAGCCGTCGGGCTTCAGGGCGCGCCGGATCTGCGTCATTGCCCCGGGAAGGTCATTGACGGCGTGCAGAAACGGGGGGCACAGGATGAGGTCGCACGATTGCGGTTCGATGCGCAGGACATCGTTCTCATCGAAATCGGCGCGCTCGATAGCGCGCCGGGACGAAAAAGTTTTTTTTATGTCCCGCAGGCGCTCCGAAAAATCCCTGTCTACCCGCTTACGCAAGAATCCATCATGGCCGGATACGGCAGCGCGCGCGCGCGCGCGGGAAATCTGCGCGCCGTCGAAAATGAAAATTTGATCGGCGCCGCTGATTCCTTTCGTCATTTTATATGGATTTTTCTTTCTTCCTGCGGCGCGGAAGCTTTGTTGTCCTTTGATGCCGCCGGCTGGACTGCGGAGGGCGATTCCGCCGCAGCTACGTTCAGGACGTCGTGCCCGCGAAGTTGATAGAAAGCGTCGCGTCCTGCCGCCCATTTCAGGTTCAGATCGCTACCGTAAGCAAGAAAATTATAGCCTTTTTTGACGGCTGAAATAAAATTCGTGTCGTGCTTCCAGTCCAGTACCTTGTCTATGACGTTCCAGATATAATCCATCGGCGCAAATTGCACGGGTCCGCCGATGGGATTTCCGCATTTCCCTTTTGCTGCGACGGCAAAGGGGAAAACGCGCACAGGCGTAACGCCGGTATGGCAGAAATAACTTTCCCCCAGACGCCAGACTTCGTCCACGGACACTTCGAACAGATCGGCGATATATCGCTTTGCCTGATAAATATCAGTCACTTCCTTCGGCAATATGACGCTGGGCGCCTTCAGGCTCAAACCGTTGCCCTGATGCCGTTGCGGCACGGGCAGGTACTCGACTTCCATGCCCATCAGGACGTTGCCGTCTTTCAAGCCCAGCGGCAAAATGACAGCCTTGTTCAGCGTTTTATCATCGGATACGACGAATTCAATATCGCGGGCCGCCAGCCCTGCCATGCCGCCGCCGACCCATCCTTCATCAACGAAGGTGGATTGCACCGCGCGCAGCTGCCCGGCGGATCCCTTGACGGTTTTGAATGTAGTATCGCCAGACGCTTTCAGCGTAACGAAATTTTTTGCGTCGAACATCGTTTCCGGCTGGATCTCTGTCAGCGTCAGGGGGCTTTCCTGCCATGTCTGCGCCTTCAGCCCCAGTTTACCGTACAATTCAAGAATTTGAAGCTCCAGCCGCGCATTGGGGATCATGCCGACGGCAATGGCGTCGAGCGCTTCCTGCGCGTTGATTTCCCTGATTTTTCCGGTCGTGGAGAAGCCGCTTGCGTCCTGCGGCACGGAGCGCGGCGCGGAAATATCTTCCCGTTCCGTTACGCGCAGATATCGCGTTTTAATCAGGTCGTCGATGTAATCGGGCGCGGGATAATAGGCAGGCCCTTCCTCAAGCCTGCTTTCCATCGCAGGCTTCAGGCCCAGATAGTCGCGGGAGAAAATGACCGTTTCCTTCAGTTCCCCTTTGTCCGCGCTGACAACCGCGTCGGTGGGGACGCTGATCGCCTCAACCATGTGTCCAGACCAGCGTTTGCCGTCGATTTCCCTTCCAGCGCGGGGTACGGCATTCACGATTCCGCGCGGCAGGCCTTCGTGAAGGTAGATAAAAAGCTGGTTTTTGCCGGTAATGCGGTATGGAATGATTTCCGTGATGTCGATATCCCTTGATACGACATCCATGATCCGCCCCGTGCGTTCATTGCGCATTGCCGTGACGCGCAGCGCCCCGCCGCTCTGCTTGCTGGAAGGCCGGCGCTCGCCGAGGATGAGGCTGGTGCGTTCGCGGACCTTGTGCGCTACGGCGATGAAGCTGGTGGGCGGCATGCCCAGCGCCTGCCCGTTGTCATCATACAGGCGGAACCGCCCCTTGAAGCGCTTGGCGATGATTTTCTCATCCCATTGCGGCGCGGTGTAGAAAACGCGCGCGCCCAGGGCGCGCAGGGCTCTTCTGAAATCGCGCTGCGTGAAATACGTGTACTCTTTGTGCAGTTCGTCCTTCAGCGTTGCACGGCTGTCTTTGCGCATGATGAATTCGTAAGCCCATTTGTAGGGCAGGCGGAACAGCCGCGTCTGCGGGAAGCGGGCTGCGATTTCCTCGATAAAGAAGCCGTGGCAGCCGGGGTCTTCCTTCGGGCGCGCGTGATCGGCATACCACAGGAGGAGATCCGTTTCGGTCATCGTCTGGATATCTTTGCCGCGGTCGGGCGCGGCAGGCATTTCCATCAGAACGTATTCGCCCGGATACTGCAGGGCGTAGTCCCGTATGAACATCTGGCCGTCCGTTTTCAGCAATGAAAACTGCCTTTCCAGCGTGCGGGACACCTGCTGGTCGTTGTAGCGGGAGGCTGAATATACCTCGTGCAGGATGAACGAATTGACGATGGCGTCGAGCGATCCGGGATCGAACGCGCCATCGCCGGAAATATCCGCCGCCCTGAATTCCAGGTTAGGCAGCTTGTAGGTCTGGCGCGCGCGGGAGACGGCCTTTTTATCCTGATCGACGCCGATGAATTTTATTTCCGGACGCAGGGCCGCCATAGCATGGGTCAGGGCGCCGTCCCCGCAACCCATGTCGGCTACAAGAGCGCCGGGCGACAGAAGGAGGTGCGCCAGCGTAAACCATGCCTTGCGCCGGATATGGGCCGGGATGGTATCGAGGTTTGCGGGAGGCGCAGCAGGGCTTTCCGCAACCGCGACAGGCGCGGGCGGGGCGTCCGCCATGTTTTTCTTATCGCCCAGCGCCTTGCGGTGTCCGGCGCTTAAGGTTTTTGGAGTGCTTGTTTCCATCCTTTGATTCCAAGATATGTATAGACGAGCGGGGCGGGAGAAGGCAAGATAATCGCCGGAATTATCAGGAAAAACGATGGAAAAGGCACAGATGCGCAGGGGGAATGCCAAAAAGGCCGTGTGGCGGCAGGCTGTGGACGCCCTCTTGCCGCCGCGCTGCGTCGTTTCGGGTGAAATCGTGGGGCAACAGGGGGCGGTGGCCCCTTCCGTATGGGGGAAGATACGGTTTATTGCCGATCCTCAATGCGCGGTTTGCGGCTATCCGTTTGAATTTTCTTCGGAAGGGAATATCCAGACATGCGCCGCCTGCATCCGGGAAAGGCCTCCTTTCATATCCGCGCGCGCCGCTCTTGTCTACGATGATGCCAGCCGCGATATGATTCTGAAATTCAAGCACGGCGACCAGCTTCACGCCGCGCCCGTTTTTATTCCGTGGATGGAACGTTCGGGGCGGGAGATGCTGGCGGAGGCGGATTTGATCATACCCGTTCCGCTGCACCGCTGGAGGTTCCTGAAGAGGCGTTATAACCAGGCGGCTGTGCTTGCATTTTTGCTGGCGCGGCGGGCGGGGGCGGCATGCATTCCCGATGCGCTGGTGCGCCGGCGTGCGACGGCGACGCAGGGGCATCTCGATTTTCGCGCGCGGCACCGGAACGTCAGGCGCGCCTTCGCCGTTCATCCGCGCCATGCGGAGAAAATCGCGGGCAAACGGGTTGTGCTGGTCGATGACGTCTACACAACCGGCGCGACGATCGGGGAATGCGCGAATACTTTATTGAAGGCCGGGGCGGCGGAAGTGTCGGCGCTTACCATTGCGCGCGCCGTGAAGGCCGGCGGATAAAGCAGCGTTATACAGAAATCGCCTCTTCCGGGAGTGGTTTTATCAGGCAGGGTTCCGGTGTACAATGGAGCCCTGTTCTTCACTGCGCCTGCCGGCGTAAAATCAGGAGGATGATGACATGATCTGGGCGTTTTTCGGCGTACTCCATTCTTTGCTGCGGGCGGGCATGATTGAAACGGGGCGGGCGTTCCGCATCGACAGCTGGCAGGTCTCCTTTCTTCAGGGTCTGTGGGGATTGATACTGCTGGCGCCGTTCGCGCCGCTGATGAGCTGGCCCACGGATGAGCTTTTTTACGTGGCAGCCTTCGGGGTCGGGCTGATTTTTTCCATCGGGCTTCTCATACAGCTATATCTGGTCACGCAGAAAATCGGGCGCGTGGCCGCCATCTCCATGCCGCTGGAGGCGTTCGCCGCGATGGCGATATGGTTTTCGATCACGCCCGCCCTGACCGATGATTTTCAGGGTGACACGCTCGGCCTCGTCGCCATCGTCATAGCCTTTGTGCTGTCCAGTTTCGCCCTGACCAAAATCAGGGCGCAGGACATCGGCTGGAAAACGCTTCTTGTCATGACGCCGGTCGCCCTGACTTATGCGGTTGCGGGCGTAGTCATGAAAGTCGTCTTGTCGGCGTATCCGACGGAAACCATCAATGTCGCGTTGTCCTTTGCCGCGGTGAATTACGCCGTTGCGGCTTGTATCATGGGCACGGCCGCGCTGGCGCTGCGCAAGGTCGATCTTGTCATGTATTCGCGGCAATCCTTGAAGGCGGGCCTGATGGTCGGGGTTTTCTCGATGACCGGATTCGTGACGTTCGCGATGGGCGTAACGCTGGCGCCGAACCCTGGCTATGTCAGCATGCTGGCCATGCTGCTGCCCGTATGGCTTCTGGCCTGGCACGGCTTTCTCAGGATGCAGGACAAGGCCAGCCCGATGGCGGCGCTGTTCATTATCATCAGCATGCTCCTGATGATTGTCGCGTCGATGTGATTATCTTGAAAATACGGCTGCTAGCTCGATGTGCGCGGACCATGTGAACTGGTCTACGATCCGCGCGGATAACAGCGCATAGCCGCCGTCGCGCAAAATCCCCGCATCGCGCGCGAACGTGGCCGGGTTGCAGGAAATGCCGATGACGAGGTTCACTTTTGTCGAGGCCGCCAGCGTCGCCGCCTGCGCCGCGGCGCCCGCGCGGGGCGGATCGAACACGACCGCGTCGTATTTATTCAGCTCTTTTACGGTCAGGGGATTGTCCATCAGGTTGCGCCGTTCCGCGGTCAGGTTCGCATTTGCGGTGCGGGCGGCTCTGGTCAGCGCGGCGGCGGATACGGCGTCGCCTTCAACGGCGTGAACATGGCCGTGCTTTAACAGCGGGCCGCTGAATGTGCCGCATCCGGCGTAAAGATCGGCGATTTTCAGGTTTCGGCCCAGCGCTCCCGTTACGGCGGCGACGAGCGCCTCCTCCCCTTCGGCGCTCGGCTGCAAAAACGCTCCGGGCGGCAATTCGACGGACAGATCGCCGCTGCGTTTTATGACGGGCGCATGTTGCGCGATAATCTCCGGTTCATCCCGGTCCCGGAACCGCCATGACAGACGCGCGATGCCGCATTCCCTTGCCATGACGGCCATCGCCTCGCGCTGCTTTGCCTGCGGCTCGCGGCGGGAACCGATCAGGCCGGTTATCATGACGTCGACGGACAACCCGGTATCCTGCGCGAAAATATCCGCCGGGCGGCCGTCGGTCAGGATGCCCGCAAGGTGCGGACGCATGGCTTCGGTCAGTTTCCGCAGGCGCGGAGATATCACCATGCAATCGGGGATGTCGACAATGTCGTGGCTGCGCGCGCGGTGATAGCCGAGGCGCAGGGTCTTGTTTTGCAGGAAAGCGGCCAGCGTCGCCCGTCGGCGCGTGCGCGGCGGCGTGAAAACAGATGGCTTCCATTCCCCGACGCTTATTTCCGCGCGCGCCAGAAGATCCCGGATGCGCCCTTCCTTCCACGCGTGGTGGGCTTTCATATCCCAGTGCTGCAGGGCGCAGCCGCCGCAATCATCATAATGGGGGCAGGGGGCGGCGGCCCGCTCGGGGCTTGGCGAAATGATTTCCAGCAATTTTCCGGCATGCCCCTTGTCGCGCTCCGGGCCGATTTGCGCCAGCACGCGCTCTCCCGGCAGGGCGCGCGGGATGAAAACGGGCCTTTCCCGCCATTCCCCGATGCCGTCGCCGCGGCGGCCGATGCTGTCGATGGTTATTTCGGCTTCGGTCTTTGTCATGGCGTTCTTTTAGCACATAAGTTATAAAAGCCGCCATGATTGATGTTCTGCTGCCGACCCTGATCCCCCTCTATGTCATCATCGCCTTCGGCTATATCGGCGGGCGCTATCTCGATGTTCATCTGCACTCGATGGCCATCGTATCGATGTATTTTATATCACCGGTCGTTAATTTCGGGGCGATCTGGAGGCTTGAATTCTCTCCGGCCTATCTGTTGTTGCCGGTGATGGTTTATTTTGTCGCCGCGGGGATGGCGTTCCTGTCTTATTATCTGGCGCGTCTGCGCTGGAAGGACGATATGGCGAATCTGTGCGGCATGGCGCTGGGCGGCGCGAATACCGGGTATTTCGGCCTGCCGATCATCCTTGCGCTGTTCGGGCCGGATTCAGCCGGGATTTACCTGCTGGCGACCTTCGCAATGACCCTAAGCGAAAACACGGTCTGTTATTACATCGGCGCGCGCGGAGGCGCGTCGGTGCAGGACAGCGTCAAAAAAGTTCTGGGCCTGCCGGCATTTCATGCGATATGGGCGGCGCTCGCCCTGAACTTCCTGGACGTCGATCCGCCGAAAGCGTTCCTGACCTACTGGCAGTATTTCGCCGGGTCGTGGGTGGTCATCGGCATGATGCTGATCGGCGTCGCATTGGCCGGCGTTAAAAGCTTCCGTATCAACTGGCCGTTGATAGGGTTTACGTTTTTCATGAAGTTTATCATATGGCCTTTGGCGATGGGCGGCATTATTGCGCTGGATGTTTGCGCGTTGCATTTGTTTACGCATGAAATCCATATCATGCTTCTGATCGCCGGCGTCGTGCCATTGATGGCCAATACGGTTGCCTTTGCCGCGCGCCTGGGCGTGCGGCCCGGCGAGGCGGCCACGGCCGTTCTGCTGTCCACGCTTTTTGCGCTTTTTTACATTCCGGCGGTGTTCTGGGTACTGAAAATCGGCGGATAGCGTGGCCGGATTCATGGTTTTCATTAACCGGTCTTAATGCTATAAATTCCTTTCAGGAAAAGGGATTATGACCGATATGAGCGCGGATATAGCAAAACTGAAGGAAGAGCTGACCGGCATGGTCAGCGCGGCCAACGATCTGCCGGCGCTGGAGCAGGTGCGCGTGGCGGCGTTGGGCAAGAAGGGCCGCATCACCGATTTGATGAAAATGCTGGGCAATATGGATCCGGAGGCGCGCAAGGCCACGGGGGCAGCGCTCAATGTTCTGAAGGATGAAATCGCCGCGCTGATCGAAAAGCAGGAAACGGATCTGAAGAAACAGGCGCTGGCCGAAAAGCTGGCCGCCGAAACGGTCGATGTCACGCTACCCGCGCGGCCTGAGCGCAAGGGCCATATCCATCCGATCAGCCAGACGATGGAAGAACTTACCGCCATCTTCGCCGATATGGGCTTCACCGTTGCGGAGGGGCCGGATATCGAGGATGACTGGCACAATTTCACGGCCCTGAATTTCCCGCCCGGCCACCCCGCGCGGGAAATGCACGATACGTTCTACCTGCCCGACGATCCGGATGAAAAGGGCGAGGCGGCGAAAAAGTTGCTGCGCACGCATACTTCGACCGTGCAGATCCGGCATATGACGACGCACAAGCCGCCGATCCGCGTTATCGTAATGGGCCGTACCTACCGCTCCGACTACGATATGACGCACACCCCGATGTTTCATCAGATCGAAGGGCTTGTAATCGACAAGGAAACCCATATGGGCCACCTGAAAGGCTGCCTGATGGATTTCGCGCGCGCCTATTTTGAAATAGACGATTTGCCGGTGCGCTTCCGTCCGTCTTTTTTCCCATTCACGGAGCCGAGCGCGGAGATGGATATCGGCTGTGACCGTTCCGGCGGCGGCCTGAAAATCGGGGCAGGGAAAGACTGGCTGGAAATTCTGGGCTGCGGCATGGTTCACCGGAACGTGCTGAAGAACTGCGGCATCGATCCGGATGAGTATCAGGGCTTCGCGTTCGGCATGGGGGTCGAGCGCATCGCGATGCTCAAATACGGCATTCCCGACCTGCGCACGTTCTTTGAATCCGATGTGCGCTGGCTCGACCATTACGGCTTCGATCCGCTGAACCGTCCCAACCGGGCGACGGGGAAATGAATCAAAAGCCACGGATGGATATGGGTAAACATAGATGTGGCATAATAGACGGAGTTCGTGTTCATCAGCGTTTATCTGCGGTTAAAAAATGAAAAACATCGAAATCGAAGATCTCCGTGAAAAAAATTTCAAGGAATGGCTGACGTTGTGGGACGACAATAACGGCGGGCGGCGCAACGACGCCGTGACGAAGGAAACGTGGAGCCGGCTGCTCAATCCCGTTTTTCCGGTTCACGGGTTCGCCGCGCGCGTGGACGGCAGGATGGCCGGGCTTGTCCATTACATCCTGCATCCCGTCACCGGCCATATCCAGCCGGTATGCTATATGCAGGATCTCTATGTCGCGCCGGAATTCCGGCAACGCGGAATCGCCCGTGCGCTGGTCCGGCGCCTGGCCGCAATCGGGAAGCGCGAGGGCTGGGCGCGGATGTACTGGCTGGCCGAGACAAAGAACGAAGCGGCGCAGCAGCTTTACAAAAATCTGGGCGTAAAGCTTGATTTTACCCTGCATGTTCTGCCGCTTTAACGCTCTTTACCCCGCTGCCGCCGCATAGTATTTGTTGAAGCGGACGGGGATAGTGAAAAGAACGATAAAATCATTCGCCGCCGCGGCGGCTTTCTGCGGCCTGGGCGCCATTTTCGCCGCTGAAGCGGACGCGCAGCAGGTGGCGCAAGGACACAGGCTTTACAGTTCCGCCGGAACGGAGGCGGCGCTGGGCGGCGTCATTGTGCCAAAACTTCCGGAATGGGCGGGCGGCGATGTCATACTCGTCCGCCAGGACGATCTGCGGTTTGACGCGGACGAAATCAGCAGCCTCAATTTCATCCTGAACATGGCGCAGAGGAACAAGGTTGTGGGCGCATCGCTTCTTGAAAGGGCTATTACTCCTTATTTTTCCCGGTATCTGAATTCGTTTCCGGATCTGGCGGAAAGAGATATTGCTTCTTCCATTCCGCTCCAGTCGCGGGAGGCGATCGCGTGGTTTCTGGCCTGGCGCGCGGGCGGCGCGCGCGGATTTTTGCCGCGGGAAGGCGGCGGGAACCGCTATTGCGTCATTGCGTTGCCGCCGCTTTACGATGCGCAGAACGCGACGGATATCGTCAGCCGCATGACAGGCATAGATATGGAGGAGCTTGAAAACATCCCCGGAACGGCGAAGGACTGGCTCATTCTTGTCATGGCGCATGAAGCCGGGCATTGCCAGCAGGATCTGAACGAGAATGACGGCAGGCCGGACGTCAACCGTCGCATCGCTTTTGAAACGATGGCGGACCAGCGCGCCTTCGCCGCTTACTTCGATGCGCTGACGAAGGGGGAGGCAAGTTCCTTTCATGCCCCCGGCGTATATGCATCCGTCCGCGCCATACGCGCCATCGCCGTCCGGGACAGCGACCATGCCACGCACCTTAACCTCGACACGGCCGGGCAGGGCGCCGTCAATATCGGGCACTGGAAATACCCGGTTTCGGAAGAAGACCTGGCGGAAATTTATCGCAAAATCGATGAGCGCATCGCCCGCGATTACAATACGGATGCCAGTGAGGCCAAGGCCATCGCCGCACGCTTTCCCGACCGGCTCTATAAGGCGGTGGAGGATATGAACCGGGAGGACGCGTTCGCCGGCAATACGCGGGCGCAGGAAATGGTGACGTATTTCCTGATCGCGGCCCGCATCCATGCGCCGAAATATTTCGGCCTCGCGCCCGCGTTCCGGTAAAAAATCAAGCCATAACAGAGGATTATGATTAATGCGCCGCAGCGCATATTTTTAT
>JACQIJ010000164.1 GCA_016198545.1 Pseudomonadota bacterium | reverse complement strand
TTATTTATATCTATGGTAAATAAACTATCTCTGGAGGTGGCTATGTTTAATATTAGAGAAAAATTTTTTGAAAGGCCCGCGTCGGTTACGCAATCCTATCCTTCTTTAAGCGAGTTTGCCCGCCTGAGCAAAGAGATGTGCGCCGAAGCCGGAAAGACGGATTCCCAATATTCGCGAAGAGATGCCTTCTCTCTTATAGTCGATGCAGAGATCCTCGGGCTTGTTAGCGTATCGGCCATGAACAATAGTGGTATGTTCAAAAATGGCTCCGGCATGGCACTGGATCATGTGGCCAAACGGGCACAACGGGCGATCAATATAATGAATAATCCTAATGGCTATACGCAGCCGAAGCGGTCGCTTTATGGCGACAATAATGGCATTCCCACGCCCCAAGCATAAATAATACTTGGCGTTTCAGGCCTTGCACCGCTAAAACTGCGCTCATGGAAGCCGCTGAACATCAAACGGCAGAACCGCAATACCGTCTTCTCCCCGGTGCGCCGGAGGGGCAGGATGCTCGCGTTCTGGCGGAAAAGGCGCGGGAACTGGCGCGTGAAGGACGGGCGCTGGTTCATATCGCGCTGGATGATGCGCGTACTTCAACGCTTTCGGAACTTTTGACCTTTTTCACCCCGGATGTGAACTATGTAACTTTTCCCGCATGGGATTGTCTGCCCTATGACCGCGTGTCTCCGAACGGGGGGATTGTCGCGCGGCGGGTGGCGGCGCTGTCCGCCCTGCTGTCTTGGAGGAAAGACGGTTTTAAAAAACCGCGCATCGTCTTGACGACCGTTAATGCCGCGTCACAACGCGTGATGCCGTCTGCCGTGCTGGAAAACGCCGTGTTTGCGGCGAAGTCGGGCGGATCGCTGGACATTGAAAAGCTTCAGTCATTTTTAAATGTAAACGGCTATCTGCGCACCGACACGGTGCGTGAACCCGGCGAATATGCCATCCGCGGCGGCATCGTCGATTTGTTCCCGCCGGGATATGCGGATCCTTTGCGGATCGATCTTTTCGGCGCGGAGATTGAAAGCATCCGCGCCTTCGATCCCGTCAGCCAGCGCACGGACACGAAACTGTCGGCTTTCCATCTGTTCCCGGCAACTGAATTTTTCCTTGATGAAGAGTCCATCGCGCGGTTTCGCGCCGGTTACCGTGATTTGTTCGGTGTGGCGATGAGTGAAGATCCGTTGTACGAGGCGGTTTCGGCGGCGCGCCGTTATAACGGCATGGATCACTGGCTGCCGTTGTTTTTCGATCATATGGACACGCTGTTCGACTACGTTTCCGGCGCGGCTGTGACGCTGGATGCGCAGGCGCGGCAGGCGTGGAGCGAACGGCTGGCCCAGATAAAAGATTTTCACCAGGCGCGCCGCACGCTGGAGAAAGCTGCAGGCAAGAAAAAGAAGGACGGCGGCGATGTTTCGCTGTCAGGCGCGGTCTATCATCCGCTGCCGTGGGAAAGGCTGTATATCAATGAAGATAAATGGCTGGCATTGACGGAAAACGCGGAAGAGCTATCTCCGTTCGGCAGGGAAGGCGGCGCGCGCAAAGGCCGCGATTTTTCTGATATACGCGCGCAGAGCGGGGATGTGTTTGGCGTTTTGCGCTCGCATATAGATGCGGTGAGGCAGAGCAAGCCTAAAATTCTTATTGCCGCTTATTCGCAGGGTTCGCGCGAGCGGCTGCGCAGCATGATGATGGCTGCAGGATTCGCCAATTTTCGGGATGTTGATGAATATGAAGACCTGAAAAATCTTGAGCATTACGAAACCGGCATGGCGGTGCTGGGGCTGGAACATGGTTTCGCTGCGCCCGATCTTGTCGTTCTAACGGAGCAGGACATTCTGGGTGACCGCCTTGCCCGGCGCACGGGCAAAAAACGCAGGGCCGATAATTTCCTGACGGAAGTTTCCTCTCTCTCGCCCGGCGATCTGGTCGTGCATGTCGATCACGGCGTCGGTCGGTTCGTGGAACTTGAAACCATGCAGGTCGGAAAGACGCTTCACGACTGTCTCAAGATAGAGTACGAGGGCGGCGACAAGCTGTATGTTCCGGTCGAAAATATCGAGGTTCTGACCCGTTTCGGCAGCGATGAGGGCAATGCGCAGCTTGATAAGCTGGGCGGCGCGGGATGGCAGGCGCGTAAGGCTCGCGTGAAGAAGGATCTTCTCGTCATGGCGGACGGCCTGCTGAAAATCGCGGCGGCGCGGCAGTTACAGAAGGCCGAAAGCATGCCGTCGGATGCAGCGGGTTATACTGATTTCACCGCGCGTTTTCCCTATCAGGAAACAGAAGACCAGCAGCGATCCATAGATGACACGATCGCCGATCTTGCGAAGTCGCAGCCGATGGACAGGCTCGTTTGCGGCGATGTCGGCTTTGGGAAGACGGAAGTGGCGCTGCGTGCTGCCTATATAGCGGCCCTGAACGGGGCGCAAGTGGCGGTGGCCGTGCCGACGACGCTTCTGGCGCGTCAGCACTACAGGAATTTCACGGAGCGCTTCAGGGGAACGGGTCTGCGCGTGGCGCAGATTTCGCGGATGGTAAGCGCGAAGGAAGCGGATGATGCCCGCCGCGGCCTTGCGGACGGAACGGTCAATATTGTGATTGGCACGCATGCTTTGTTCAGCGAGAAAATGAAATTTTCTCATCTGGGTCTTCTGGTTATCGATGAGGAGCAGCGCTTCGGCGTAAAGCAGAAGGAGCGGCTGAAAGAGCTGAAATCAAGCGTTCATGTTCTGACGCTGACTGCGACCCCGATACCGCGCACACTGCAGATGGCGCTGACCGGCGTGAGGGATATGAGCATTATCGCCACGCCGCCCGTTGACCGTCTTGCCATACGCACTTTCATACTCCCCTACGATCCTCTGGTTATCCGCGAGGCTATCCTGCGCGAACGCCACCGCGGAGGGCAGACGTTCTACGTCTGCCCCCGTATCAAGGATATCGAGGAAGTGGAAAAACAGCTGAAAGATCTCGTGCCGGAAGTGAGAGTCATTTCCGCGCACGGGCAGATGAACGCGAACGACCTTGAAGACCGGATGAGCGCGTTTTACGACGGGCAGTATGATGTGCTGCTGGCGACCAACATCATAGAAAACGGGCTTGATATCCCCACGGCGAACACGATGATCATCCATCGATCCGATCTGTTCGGTCTGGCGCAGCTTTATCAGATACGCGGGCGGATCGGGCGATCGAAACTGCGCGCCTATGCTTATCTGACCTACAGTCCAGAGAAAATGCTGACGCCGCAGGCGCAGAAGCGGCTGGAAGTCATGGAAACGCTCGATACGCTCGGCGCGGGGTTTCAGCTGGCGAGCCACGACATGGATATCCGCGGCGCGGGCAACCTGCTGGGCGAGGAACAGTCGGGCCATATCAGGGAAGTCGGCGTGGAGCTGTACCAGCAGATGCTGGAGGAAGCCGTCGCCGCTACGCGCGAAGGGCTGAACTGGGCGGGCGGGGAGACGGCGGCGGACAAATGGTCGCCGCAGATAAATATAGGCATGTCCGTTCTTATTCCCGATCACTATGTGGAAGACCTGAACGTGCGGATGAGCCTGTACCGCCGCCTGACGGATTTGCAGGATAAAAACGACATCGAATCCTTCGCCGCCGAGTTGATAGACCGCTTCGGGCCGGTTCCGGAGGAAGTTGAAAATCTTTTACAGATTGTTGAAATCAAGCAGCTGTGCAGAACGGCGGGCGTGGACAGGGTGGAGGCAGGGCCGAAGGGCGCCGTCATCGGCTTCCGCAAGGACAGCCCGCCGAATGTTCCTGCCCTTATGAAATGGATACAGGACAGGGGCGGCGCGATGAAGCTGCGCCCCGATCAGAAACTTGTATCCATCAGGCAATGGGACGAAGCCGCGCAAAGGGTAAGGGGAATTCGCAGTCTCACAGGCGAATTGGCGCGCTTGGTTTAGGCGGAAAACTATGGCAAACTGAACGGGAAGGGAGTCTTTCCATGAGCCGCGAATATGCCGAAAATCGTATCAAGGAAGCGCTGAAACTGTCCAAGGGCAACCCGACCAAGGCCCGGCAGCAGATCATCGCGTGGACTTATGAAGATACCAAGCTGCTGCATGCGCTGGCGCGGCCGCATCTGACCGGCATCGTGGCGCACGCCGTCAACCGAGTCATTTATCATCAGAGCATGGAAGATGAAGAACAGGAAGTTCATGAAACCCCCAGATCCCTGGATATGGAACCTGAAACATTCGGCGCGGAGATCATGAAGGCGCTGCAAAGCGATAACACCTCGCGTTTCGGACGCGAGGGCGGTGCCCCAGTGCCCCGTCCGAAGCAGGTTTCGCAAAGCCATATCGATGCGCTGAAAGCGATGTCGTCGAAGAAGAAAAAGGATTGATGCGCCCTTCGTCCTTTTTTGAATCCCGTAAGGATAGAAGAGAATCTTTCCTGTCCCCGCACGGCTGGGCGGGGGCAGGGATGCATCCGGTAGGCGCTGACGGGTCATTTCGCCGCTATATGCGGCTGCGCCGCGGCGATGAAAAAAGCGTAATTTTGATGGAGGCGGTTCCGGACGGATCCGGCATGGCGACGCCGGGGCACAGCCTGCACGATTTCATCCGTATCGGCGCTTATCTCCGGTCCATTGGTCTGCATACGCCCGAAATTTATGCGGCGGATGAAGCGGAGGGCTATCTTTTGCTGGAGGATTTCGGGGATATTTCCTTCCGGTCGGCGATGGCGGGCGGCGAGGATGCGGGAAATCTTTACGGGCTGGCCGCGGATGCGTTGATTCATATGCGCGGAAACGCCGATGCCGGTGCGGTTGGGCTGCCGGATTACTATGCCAGCCATGTGCACAGGGGGCGGCGGCGCGTCGTGGACTGGTATATGCCTGCCGCGCGAAAGGAAAGAAATGCCGATGGGATCGCCGGGGAGTATCTGGCGGTCTGGGATGATATTGAAAAAAACATGCCGTCGTGCCCGCAGGGTTTTCTGCACATCGATTATCATGCCGAAAACCTCATGTGGATGCCGGGGAAATCCGGGCTGCGCCGGTGCGGAATCCTGGATTTTCAGGGCGCCATGCGCGGGCCGCTGCCCTATGATCTCGCCAATCTGCTGGAAGATGCGCGGGCCGGTGTGCCGTGGGGTGTGCGCGATGAAATGCTGGCGCGCTATTGTGCGGGTATGAAGGCGGATGAAAGGGAAATATTCCAGGCATGGTATCGCATTCTGGCGGCGCAGTTCCATTGCCGCGTCATCGGGCAGTTCATAAGGCTGGCGGTGAAGGACGGCAAGCCGCAGTACCTGAAGCACATTCCGCGCGTCGCGGGTTATCTGGAGGAGGGCCTGAAACATTCTCTGCTGGCGACGCTGCGCGCGTGGTTTGATAAAAACGGCGTGGATTTCAGCCGTCCGCCCGTCTTTCGCGCAGCCGATATGGCGGGCTTGATCCGGGAGGATGCGTTTTAGCGCGCGAGGGCTTGCCATGACTGAAAATTATTTTTATCCTGCGGGCTGTTCCTTGCCGGAAATCAGATAGAGTAAAAGGAGAGTCCCTCATGTCCATCATCGCAGACCGTCTGAAACAGATTAAGCCGTCGCCGACGCTGGCCGTCGATGCGCGGGCGAAGGAATTGAAGGCGCAGGGGCGCGATATCATCGCGTTGGGCCTGGGTGAGCCGGATTTCGATACGCCGGATTTTGTGAAGGCAGCGGCGAAGAAAGCCATCGATGCCGGCAAGACGAAGTACACGCCTGTCGAGGGAACGCCGGAGCTGAAGGACGCTATCATAAAAAAATTCAGCCGCGAGAACGGCCTCGATTACAAACGCGATGAGATCATCGTCAGCGCCGGAGCGAAACAGATTCTTTACAACGCGTTCATGGCGACTCTGAATGCAGGCGATGAAGTTGTCATTCCCGCGCCGTACTGGGTTTCCTATCCCGATATGGTTATGCTGGCGGAGGGGAAGCCCGTCATCGTGCCGGGGCATGAGGAAAATGGTTTCAAGGTTCAGGCGGAAGATCTCGAAAAGGCCATCACGCCAAAAACGAAGTGGGCCATCATCAATTCTCCGTCCAATCCGACGGGCGCAGCCTATACGCGAAAGGAACTGAAGGCGCTGACGGACGTTTTTATGAAATATCCGCATGTCTGGGTTATGAGCGACGATATATATGAGCACCTGACCTATGACGGCTTTGAATTCGTCACGCCCGCGCAGGTCGAGCCGCGGCTGAAGGATCGCACTCTGACCGTCAACGGCGTATCCAAGGCCTACGCCATGACGGGATGGCGGATCGGTTATGCGGGCGGCCCGGCGGAACTCATCAAGGCGATGGGGAAGGTACAGAGCCAGAGCACATCGAACCCCGTTTCGATTTCACAGGCCGCCTCCGTTGAAGCGCTGAACGGCGATCAGTCGTTTCTGGAGGAACGCCGCGCCGTTTTCAAACGACGCCGTGACATGGCGGTGGACATGCTGAATCAGGCGGCGGGCATTACGTGCGCGAAGCCGGAAGGCGCGTTCTATGTCTATCCGTCCTGCAAGGGCGTCATCGGCAGGGAGACGGCGAACGGCAAGGTTATCCGCAACGACGAGGATTTTGTGGCCTATCTGCTGGAGACGGAAGGGGTGGCTTGCGTGCATGGCGGTGCATTCGGTGCGTCTCCCTATTTCAGGATTTCATACGCAACATCGGATGATTTGCTGAAGGAAGCATGCCGCCGGATTCAGAAAGCCTGCGTGGCTCTGCATCCGCGCGCCGCGGCCTGACGATCACTGCTCAAGCGAAAGAGGGGGCGGGCATTTTCCGCAGCCATTCCGGTTGGTGGTGAATATGCTGTCATCTGCCGGTTCATCTTCTTCATCGACGAAAACCGGCGGAAAAATACGCTCGAGCTTGGCGGCTTCTTGCGCGAAGGCTTCCTTGATGTCTTCCACGGATATATTGTCCGGTATGGGATCCGGAACGTCCTCCCCCGCAGAAGAGCCAAGCTTTTGGATGACTCTTACATATTTTTCCAGGGGCATGTAGCCGATGTCATAAAGGTTCTTGACCAGCATATAGGCGATGTGCCTGATTTTCCGGTCTTCTTCCTGCATGTAGGTTTCCGTCCTCTTTTCGATTCGGCGTATATTGTCCTCGGAGGAATCGAGAGGGTTGCTGTTCGGAACAGTGGCGTCTTCGCGCGGATGGCGCGCGGAAAGGCGCGGAGAGAGTTCGATGATATTCTGCGCACCCAGAGCCATTTTAAGAACCTTGCGGGCGGAGCTCATGGAATAGGCTTCGATCTCCGCAGTTTCCTTATGTCTGATGATATTGCCGAGCAGCCCGTAGTTCGCATAGGTTTCCTTTTGAAGGGAATGCTCCGTGTCCTTGGAGAAATAGTGACCCGTTCCAAGAATGATCAGGCGCACGTTGGTATCGGCCGGTTTGTTCTTGAGAATATCGGTGATGCACATAAGCGGCGTGTGGGCGATTGCCTTGTCGGTACAGACAGAGTTGTCTTCGGTCTCATGGGGCGGATATCCGGCGGGGTTCGCGATGGAGGCCATAACCGCATCCCATAATAAAAGGTCCGACGACGATTTCATGCAACCGGATCCGGCTTCGAGGGCAAAAAAATCTTTCTTGCGGCAGTAGGTCGTTTTTACTTCGCCGCGATTGATGTCGTAGGTCGATATATAGGTGGATCGCAGGCAATCGCTGATGCGTGTGTCGCCGTATGCTTTCTTGAAAACCGCTTTGGGGATTTCCGGATTGAAGAGGTAGTCGTGGGCCCATAACCACTTGATGCTCTCCATCCCAAGAAGTGCGCTTTGCCTGAAGACGATGCTCATAACTCCGTTCGTCTGGCGGATGCCGAGATGTTCTCTTAGGTCGCCGAGGGTCTTTTCCGCTTCCGGGGTTTTGGGCTTGAGCGTATCGCACAAGCGGAGAGCCTTTTTCTTTGCCGACTTAGTAAGCCATTTTTGAGTCGCCAGGTCATCTATTTTTTTGATTGTTTCGATGGGCGTTTCCGGAAGCAACGATGGAAGCGTTGCCGCTATCTTCTTGATCTCTGCCAGGATATCGTTATCTGCCTTGGCCGGGTCCGTGTAGGTTGCAAGCGTGTTAAAAGTTGTTCCGGTAATCATTTTCATCATGCGCGCTGGTATTTCAGGGAAAAACCGTGGCGCATGTTCTTGGAAGAGCGTACGCATCGATTTTGCCGACAGGCCGCAGTTGATGCCTGCGGTAATGATGCTTCCTGTCGAGACAGAGTCGAATGCCTGAAACAATTCGACGGCGCGCATCTCCGTCAACTCCTCAAGCCGTTCCAGCAGCATCACGGGAATAATGCCCCGCACCCCCCCGCCGGGGATGTAGAGGACATGAATAGTTTTACTCTTCTTGTTACTCTCAGGCCCCTTTGCCATGTCTACCCTGTTCATCTAGTTTTTTGATTATTTAAGGCTAAGGATATCAAGGGTCAGATTAGGATAAAAAAACAACAGAGTCATGGACGAATCATTGTGCGTCGCGCATATACATAGTTATTTTTTAGAATCTTTTTCAAAAAAAGACATAAAATAAGACAGGGAGCTTTTCTTTCGTCTGTCCTTGCTACGCATAGCTTCTTTGTTGTCCCTGTTCGACACCAAAATTTGACATATTTCTTCAAAGCGGCTTTTGTTTTCTTCCAGCAAGCTTTCATAAAAAGTCTGCAATGCTTTCAGGTTTTCAGGACTGGCATCATCAATCTGCGGGCTGGGCAAGGTATGCCCATCGCGCGGCCCCGCCATCAGCGATTTGTTGAATATGTATAGATTTTCACCCATTTCTTCCGAGAATGAATCCATCAGGGCGGATTCCGAAGCATGGAAGAATATATTTATGAGAGGAAGGTCGTTCACGGGGTCAACGACGCCCAGCGCGCCGAAGCGGTTCCAGTCTTCCTTTTTAATAGACTTGTTGGTGTAGCCCGTGCCGAGAATGATCATGATCAGCTTGTGATCTTTTGGCACGTGGCGGCGGATGGCGCCCAGATAGCTGATGCACGGATTGTCGAAGATGACGCCGTCTATGGCGGTATATGCCCGTACACCGCGGGAATCGGAATAGGCTGCCTGGAAGTGATGACAGGGAAAGTAAGTGGGTGCGGCGCTGCTGGCCATAACGGCGTCGTACAGTGATATGTCTGGAGCGCTGTTTCGCGCGTTTTCAGGCATCCCGGTACGGATATTCTTCAGCCACAGGGCGTGGCCGCCTTCATCCATGAAGTTGTTCTTGGTGCGGGCGGGTGTGTCGCCGGTATCACCCTTTTCCTCTATGACCTCGATTTGTCCCCGGTCGATGTTATAGGCGGGGATTATCAGAGTCTGCAGCGAATCAGAGAGTTTTGTTTCCCCGTACAGGGCCCTCAGCGAACGGCCGAGATTTGATGGGTCGTAGTGGCCGTGGCGGAACAGCCAGTTCAGTTGGTTCAGTTTCAGAGTGCGGTTGTTGAAATCATGCACAATGCCGCGGAACTCCCGGAATCTGTCTTGCGGAAATATCTTGATTCCGTCGCGTTCATAAAACTTCACCATGTGGCGCGCGCGGTATTTCGGCTGGCCGGGATGGTCGGGGTGCGGGATGTTCAGTGCGGCATTTAAAATCGCGCCCGTCGAAGGGCCTGCGAATATATCGACCATATCGGCCATGCGCAGGCCCGTTACATCTTCTATGCGGCTCATGAAGTGAGCGGGAATAAGGCCCCGCATGCCGCCGCCGTAATTGAAAAGGGCAATGGTCGTCTTTTGATTGGTGCTCATAGTCATTCAAGTATGAAGCGAGAACGGCAACTTTGAAATACACTGAGTACAAAAAAAACACCGGGCCTTTTGAGCCCGGCGAGTTGAACAGGGAGGTTTCACGTCTGGGAGACGTAGGACCCTAGAAGGATCCCGTCAACGTCTGAACGTTGACGTTGGAGCTATATCCTTTTTAGGAGGAGCGTTGCCAGAGTCTTTTTCTCAAGTCAGACATGCAAAATATGCATACCTGACAATATTTAATTATGAATATTAACTGTCGGCAGGCACTTTGAAAAAAATAAAGTTACTATATTAGAAAACAAAAAAATCTTAAAAGTTTGTTTGCTCTACCAATTTCAAGAGGTAATCCCGGAAAATGGCAAGACGCTGGGAGTTTTTGCGTTCTTCAGGGTACACGAAAAACATCTCTACGGGGGGAGGAGCGGTGTCCTTCAGGACAGGTTTCAGGTTTTGCCGATGCGAGGAGGAAACCATGTAATCCGGCAGGGCGGCTAGTCCCAGCCCGGCTTCGGTTGCGCGAAAAATAGCCTGCAGAGAATTCATCATAGTCAGGTGATTCTTTACTTCCGGATCGATTCCGGCGACTCGGAACAGCCAGTTGGCATCGCTGTAGGGAAGGGGTACGGCTTCCGGGAAGCCGATCAGTCTATGCTTTTTAAGGTCTTTCACATCCTTCGGCGTACCATAACTATCCAGATATTCTTGCGCGGCATAGATATGGAACTCTATGGACGCAATCGACCGCTGGATGAGGTCCGGCTGTTCCGGCTTATAGAGCCGGATGGCGGCATCAGCCTCCCTCATACCGAGATTCAGAACCCTGTCGTCGAACAGCAGGGTAAGCTGTACGTCCGGGTATTCATCGTGAAAAGGGGCCATGTTCGGGGCAAGCCATGTGGCGCCGATGAATTCCGTGGTCGTGATGCGCAAGGGCCCTTCGGGCAGCTGTTTGGAATCAACAAGACGCCCTTCGATCATGGCTAGTTTGCTGAAGATGTCGTGAGCGGTCTTTTCCAGCAATTCTCCCTGTTCGGTCAGGACAAGACCGCGCGCATGGCGATGGAAGAGCGGCACGCCCAGGCTTTCTTCCAGCGTGCTTATCTGTCGTGATACGGCTGACTGGCTCAGATTCAGTTTTTCGCCGGCATGGGTGAAGCTTCCGGCTTCGGCGACGGCATGAAATATCCGTAATTTGTCCCAGTCCAGGGTCATGTGCGCGCGTTACTCCGCTGCTGCGTTTTTATCGTGGGCTTCATGAGAGGCAAGGAAACGGTCGGCCTCGAGCGCAGCCATACATCCCATGCCTGCAGCGGTGACGGCCTGCCTGTATACATGATCTTTTACATCGCCTGCGGCGAACACGCCGGCGACATTTGTGGCGGTCGAATCAGGGGCCGTGAGGATGTAGCCATTCTGATCCATGTTTATCCTGCCCTTGAATAAAGCCGTCGCGGGATCATGACCGATGGCAACAAACAGCCCTTCGGCAACCAACCTTGATTCTTTTCCGGTTTTTACGTTTTTCAGGAGCAGGCCCGTCATGCCTTTTGCGTCGTTGCCCAGCACTTCTTCAATGACCGTATCCCAGACGATTTCCACCTTCGGGTTTTTAAACAGGCGTTCCTGCATTACTTTTTCCGCACGCAAGGAATCGCGGCGGTGGATGAGCGTAACTTTCGTGCAGAAATTGGTCAGGAAAATCGCCTCTTCTACCGCAACGTTGCCGCCGCCGACAATGGCCACTTCCTTCCCCTTGTAGAAAAATCCGTCGCATGTGGCGCAAGCTGAAACGCCTTTGCCCTGAAATTTCTTCTCCGACGGAAGGCCCAGCCAGCGCGCCTGCGCGCCCGTGGCGACGATGATCGCATCGGCGGCGTAGATTGCGCCGGAATCGCCTTTCGCGGTGAACGGGCGCCTTTTAAAATCAATATCCGTGATGGCGTCGAGAACAATCTTCGCGCCGACATGCTCAGCCTGTTTTTGCATCTGCTCCATCAGCCACGGCCCCTGGATGACATCGGCGAAGCCGGGATAGTTTTCGACTTCCGTTGTAATCGTCATCTGTCCTCCCGGCTGCATGCCGGTGACGACAATAGGAGACAGGTTTGCGCGCGCCGTATAGATCGCTGCCGTGTATCCGGCTGGCCCGGCGCCGATGATAAGGACTTTTGTATGAAGCTTGTCGGTCATGTTCAGTCAGGTTTTCCAGCGTTTGCGGATTCCATCGGCTACCATAGCGGCATCGTTGAGCGGTGTATAGCTGTAAGGCTCCAGTTTTCCCTCAAATTTTCGGATCATTCCTTTGTCCAAAAGATCGTTATGAAACCGGTCGAATCGGGTTGACCCTCCCTCCAGATACTCCATATAAACCGGCTTTCCGGTCGTCGCAGCCTCGGAAATCATAGAGGCGCTATCGCTTGTCACGATGATATAGTCCGCCCATGCAAGAAATCCATGATAGGGGTTTTCGTCCATACCGTTCC
>JACQIJ010000162.1 GCA_016198545.1 Pseudomonadota bacterium | reverse complement strand
TTGTCGGGCTCGTGATATTCGGCGGAGTTGCGCTTGGCCTCCACCACTTCCATCTTCGCGCGCTGCGCGTAGATGCGCGGATCGGATGCCGCTTCGTCGGTGTAATCATCGGCCGTCAAATTTCCCTTGATCAACGGCACGGCTACCATGTATTGCAGGCAGTGGTCGCGGTCGGCAAAGTTATGCAGCGGTCCGGTTTTGGAGATGATCCGGATCGCGGCTTCGTGCGTGGTCAAAACAATCTTCTCGATTTTATCAATCTTGTCCTTCACCTGCGGGTGCAGACTCACCGCGCATTCCACGGCGGTCTGCGAATGGAATTCCGCCGGATAGGAAATCTTGAACAGAATCTGCTCCATCACGTACGAACCGTACGGGCGCTGGAACCTGAATTCATTGCCCTTGAACAGCACGTCGTAAAAACCCCACTTTGGCGCGGTAAGAACAGACGGATAACCGATCTGCCTGCCCTCCTTCACGATATGCGCAAGGCGCACGGCGCGGGAAGTTGCATCCCCCGCCGCCCATGATTTGCGCGGGCCGGCGTTCGGCGCGTGGCGGTAGGTGCGCAGCGACTGCCCGTCCACCCACGCATGGGAAAGCGCGTCGACGATCTGTCCATAGCTTCCGCCCATCATCTGCATGGCCACGGCGGTCGATGCCACCTTCACGAGAACGACGTGATCGAGACCAACCTTGTTGAAGGAATTTTCCAGCGCAAGGCAACCCTGAATCTCGAATGCGCGGATCATATAGGTATAGACATCGTGCATGGTCAGGCCCGGCTTTCCGGCAGCCTCCGCACGGCGACTTAAATAATCGCCAAGACCAAGAATTGCGCCAAGATTGTCCGACGGATGCCCCCATTCCGCCGCCAGCCATGTGTCATTGTAATCCAGCCAGCGCACGATAGTGCCGATATCGAACGCGGCCTTGATAGGATCAAGAATATGTTTCGTCCCCGGCACACGCGCGCCGTTGGGGACGGTTGCCCCTTCCGCCCACGGACCCAGCAGCTTCACGCAGTCGGGGAATTTGAGCGCAAGAACCATGCAGGCGAGTGAGTCCATGAGGTCGTAATGAGCCGTTTTATAAGCCTCATCGCTCGCAATCTTGTATTTCGTGACGTAATCGGCGATGTCGGTCAGAACCTTGTCCGGCGCAGGCCGTTCGTTCAGTTCGACGTTGTGGTGTGCGTGTGCGGCTGACCCCATTGCGGTTTCCTTCCTCTCCGGTTCATGAATGTCCTGCGATTGTGCATGAAGTCAGCGCTGAAAAAAATACTTGATTTATTTACATATACCGTATATTTTCGCGCGATGGCTGTAATTTTCGACAATGACGGCGTGCTGGCGAATACCGAGGAAACGGCGATATTCAACGATCCCCGTTTCCTCAGGCAATTCGGTCTAAATTATACGGTTCCTGAATATGCCGCACTGATCGGCGGCAAGACGCACGCCGATTTCCTGCGCGCGCTGGAAGAAGATGCGCTGCGCCTGACCGGCCGCCCCCTGCCCGCAAATTTTAACGACCTGCTGAAAGCCAACTATTACTCGCAGGTCGAAAATATCGTTATGCGCATTCCGGATGTCGACAAGGTCATCGATAGAGTGAAGCGTTTACGGGAAGAATTTGCCGTTGCATCGAACGGAGAGATGGAAACGCTGCGCCAAAAACTGACCAGGGTATGCTTCCTGCATACTTTTGCGCCGCATATCTATAACAAGGATCATGTCGGCGGCAAAGGTAAACCGGCCCCCGATCTTTTCCTGCATGTCATGCGGAAACTTGGAGAAACCGATCCGTCCTTCTGCATCGTGATCGAGGACAGCGCGTCAGGCATAAAAGCCGGATTTGAGGCAGGCATGCACGTCATCGGCTACAGCGGGGGCAGGCACCGCGCACCGGACTACGGACATATCCTGTCGCAAAACGGAGCGAATGAAGTTTCAGACAACATGCTTGAGATAAGCGATATGGTCGAACGCCGGATCATGCACAACCGCGCACGGCGGCCACAGCCGGCGACGGGCGGACCTAATCCACCATCGCGCTAATTTTCTTGTCGCCGATGCTAAGCGTGATGCTGTTTTTACCGCGCTGCTTTTCGGCATACATATAGCCCCCGACAAGCGCAACAATGGCGGCAACGACAATGGCAATCAGAAGATTGCGGTTCATGATTATACCCCCTCAGCTGGCATTAAGGACGTTTTTCAACCGGCGCGAATTCCAGTTTTTCAGGCCCGGTATATGTCGCGTTCGGGCGGATAAGCTTGTTGTTCGCGCGCTGTTCGAATATATGCGCCGCCCAGCCCGTTATACGGGACATCACGAAAATCGGCGTGAACATCGGCGTCGGGATCGCCATCATGTGGTAGGCCGAGGCGCTGTAGAAATCAAGATTGGGAAAGAGTTTCTTTTCATCCCACATCAATTTCTCGATGGCTTCTGATATGTGGAACAGGTTCATATGACCGCCGTCTTCGCACAGTTTTCGCGACCATTCCCTGATAACCACATTGCGCGGATCGGCCTCGGTGTAGACGCGGTGGCCAAAACCCATAATCAACTGTTTGGCAGCCATCATGCTCTTCACGCCCTTGACCGCCTCCTCCGGCGCTTTGAACTTGCGCAGCAGTTCCATCGCCGCCTCGTTCGCGCCGCCATGCAACGGCCCGCGCAGCGCACCGATGGCACCCGTCACCGCCGAATAAAAATCAGACAGCGTCGACGTGATGGTGCGAGCAGTAAAGGTCGAGGCGTTGAATTCATGTTCGGCATACAATATGAGCGACACATTCATCGCCCTGACGTGCAGGTCTGAAGGCTTCCTCCCGTGCAGCAGCGTCAGGAAATGCTCCGCCACGCTATCGGCTGCAGTCACGCATTCATGGCGCTTGCCGGTATGCGCAAAATGCCACCAGTAAACAAGGATGGCCGGATAGGCGGCGATCAGGCGGTCGGCGATCGCATGCTGGCCGTTCTCCGCCGTTTCGGGTTCGATATTGCCAAGAAACGACGTGGCCGTGCGCATGACATCCATCGGATGCGCGTCCTTCGGAATCCGCTCCAGCATATCCTTCAGGTCGGTCGGCAGGTCGCGCAGTTTTTTCAGTTTGGCCTTGTAAGCGGCCAGATGCCCTTCATTCGGCAGTTTCCCGTACAGCAGCAGGTAAGCGACCTCCTCGAATTCACAATGCGCCGCAAGGTCATAAATCGAATAGCCCCGGTATTCGAGATTATGCGCCCCACCCGCAGCGGAAATCCGCGTTTCTCCCGCCACGACCCCGGCGAGCCCGCCGGTTTTCTTTTTTGGTGCGTCCGTTTTTTGCGCTGCTGCATTCGCGGTCATTTTTTTACCTTTCCAAACAACTCATCCAGTTTCTTTTCATACTCGTGGTAGCCGAGAACGTTATAAAGCTCCTCCCGCGTCTGCATGAAGGCGAGAACGGGTTTCTGCGTCCCGTATTCCCTGATTCCTTTGTAAACGGCCTCCGCCGCGCGGCTCATGGCGCGGAAAGCGGAGAGCGGATACAGCGCCATGTCAACGCCATGCGCGGCCAGTTCGTCGGTTTTATAAAGGTTCGTCTTGCCGAATTCGGTGATGTTGGCCAGCATCGGCACCTTCACGGCGTCCTTGATTTTCCGGTAGTGCAACAGGTCGGTCATGGCCTCGGCGAAGATCATGTCCGCGCCGCATTCCACGTAATAGGCGCTGCGCGCGATCACGCCGTCCAGCCCCTCGCCCGCCAACGCGTCGCACCGCGCCATGACGACGAAATCCGCGTCCACGCGCGCGTCGATTGCGGCCTTGATGCGGTCGCCCATTTCTTCCTTCGTCACCAGTTCCTTGCCGGGCCGGTGGCCGCAGCGTTTGGCCGCGACCTGATCCTCCATATGCACGGCGGCAACGCCGGCGCGCTCCATCTCTTTTATAGTACGTGCGATGTTAAACGCGCTACCCCACCCGGTATCGATATCGACCAGCAGTGGCAGATCGACACGCGATGTGATGCGCCGCGCATCCTCCACCACGTCGTTCATCGTCGTCACGGCAAGGTCGGGCAGACCGAAGGATGCATTCGCCACGCCCGCGCCGGACAAATACAACGCCTTGAACCCCGCCTGTGCCGCCATCAGCGCGCAATAGGCGTTGACCGCCCCCGCGATTTGAAGGGGTTTTTCGGCGGCGACGGCCTCCCTGAATTTTTTACCTGCGCTCATTTCGCCGCCAGTCTCGATGCACCGTCGAGCCGGATGACCGAGCCGTTCAGCATGTTGTTCTCCACTATATGCAGCACCAGTTTTGCAAACTCCTCCGCCTTCACGAAGCGCGACGGGAACGGGATCGCCGATTCCAGCGACGCCTGAATTTCCGGCGTCAGTCCGCCAATCATCGGCGTCGCCACCGCGCCCGGCGCAATCGCCATCACACGGATGCCAAGCTTTCCAAGATCGCGCGCGGCGGGCAGCGTCATGCCGACAATCCCGCCTTTGGACGCGCTGTAGGCTGCCTGTCCGATCTGCCCTTCCCATGCCGCGATCGACGCCGTATTGATGACCACGCCGCGCGAACCGTCGGCGTCCACAGGTTCCAGCTTCGCCATTTCGGTGGCGGCAAGGCGCATCGTGTTGAACGATCCGACCAGATTCACATTGATGACTTTTTGAAAATGCGCGAGGTCTGCGGGGCCGTCCTTCCCCACGACGCGCTTGCCGATCAGGATGCCCGCACAATTCACCAGCACCCGCGCGGGGCCGGACTTCTCAATGGCCGCCTTCACGCTGTCCTCGTCGGTCACATCACACACAACCGCCAGCCCGCCACATTCGGATGCAACCTTCTGCGCCGCGTCCCCATTCATATCCCACAGCGCGATCTTCGCCCCGGCAGCGACCAGCGCCCGCGCCGTCGCCGCACCCATGCCGGATGCGCCGCCTGTGACGATTGCCGTTATGCCTTTTATATTCATTACACTCTACCTCTCCACGGCCACGGCAACAGCCTCGCCGCCGCCGATGCAGAGCGTGGCCATACCGCGTTTAAGATTGTATTTCTCCAGCGCCGCCAGCAGCGTCACCAGTACACGCGCGCCCGAAGCCCCGATGGGATGACCCAACGCGCACGCGCCACCGTGTACGTTCACGATTGTATGCGGCAGACTCAGCTCCTTCATCGCCGTCATCGTTACCACGGCGAAGGCTTCGTTGATTTCGAACAGATCAACTTCACTCGGCGTCCAGCCGGTTTTTTCCGACAGTTTTTTCAGCGCACCGACGGGCGCGGTGGTGAACCATTCTGGTTCCTGCGCATGCGTGCTGTGCCCCCGGATCGTGCCGAGTATTTTCAGATCGCGCTTCTGCGCTTCCGACCACCGCATCAGAACCAGCGCCGCCGCACCGTCGGAAATCGAACTGGCGTTCGCCGCCGTCACCGTGCCGTCCGCCGCGAAAGCGGGTTTCAGCGTGGGGATTTTGTCGAGCTTCGCC
>JACQIJ010000175.1 GCA_016198545.1 Pseudomonadota bacterium | reverse complement strand
GTCCCCTACAGTGCCGCGCAGATGTTCGACCTGGTGGCGGCGGTGGACAAGTATCCGGAATTCCTGCCCTGGTGCGCGGCCAGCCGCATCACCATCCGGGAGGGAGACGTTTTTTTCGCCGACCTTGTCATCGGCTATAAAATGCTGCGGGAGAAATTCACCTCGCGCGTCACGGCGTTGCATCCCGATCACATCCACGTCGAATATATGGACGGGCCGATGAAGCATCTGTCAAACCACTGGCGGTTCATCGACAACCCGGATGGCACATGCACCATTGATTTTTACGTTGATTTCGAGTTCCGGAATCCACTTCTGCGCAAGCTCATAGAGATTTTTTTCAACGAGGCCATCAAGCGCATGGTCACCGCGTTCGAGGCGCGGGCGGACAGGCTCTACGGGAAAAGTTCTAAAACTTGATTTTCTTCGCAATCACGAAATCGCCGGGTGGAATTTCGCCGAAAGGGATGTCGTGCTTTACGGGCTCCCCCGTTTCCCCATCGAAGCGGGGGTAGCGGTATGAAATATGAACGGTTTCGCCGCCCGTGGTTTTGAAATCCTCGCCGATGCCGCGGTTAACGCGCATTTCATCAAATCCGGATAAGTGCAGGATGCCGATTTCACGGTTGGGAAGGAAGGGTTCGACGAATTTTCCGCTTTCTTCGTCCCACAGCGGCTTGAACTGGCAAAGCCAGTGACACCAGCCGGGCAGAAGCTCGAATGCGTATTTTTCGAGATAGCACAGAACGCCGAGCGCGAGCTGTTCCGCCGTGAAGACATTGCCGCGCTTTACGGCGTGGATGACAAGTTCCTGCCACCGCTTCCAGTGCGGCGCGTCGCGGTGAAGGCAGAACGCCCCGGCCAGCAGGACGTGGTAGGGAAGCAACTCCTTCGCCGCCCCGAACCCGAAGGCCTTGCGGGCATTGCTGAAATAGAAGCCGCGCACCTTCCACGGCCAGCGCCAGAGCCATTTGACGCGCAGCTGCCGCGGATAGCCGCGGTCGACCTGGCCGGTCAGGGTTATTTTTTTCGTCCGGGCGCCTTTCAGGAACAACTCGACGGAATCCCAGTTCTGCACCCATGTATCGGCGTCCATCCAGAAATAGAGATCGTAGCCGGGGAAGTAGTTCATCATGAACGGGCGGGCCACGCAGGCTTTTAGATACTCGCGCCCGCGGATTTTGCGTTCAGGTATGGGGCAGGGCCATTCGGCGTTCTTTATGATTGTGACATGAGGGCGCAGTTGTTCGACCTGTTCCGGCGTCATGCCCGCGTTCATGATGCAGATGTCGATGTTTTTCGACTGCGGAAAGGTGCGGATGCTTTCCACCCACTCGCGCAGAAGCGGGTAGTAGTTATAGTCGGACGATGAAACAAACGTAATTTTTTCAGTCATTTCAAAAAATCCAGTAAATGTTTCAGAGCCGCTTCAACCGTTTGCGTGCGCACATCGACGCGCTCGCCGGTGAAACGGTGTTCCTGCGCATGGATGTCGTCTTGCGACCCCCAGCCGATATAGACAAGGCCGACGGGCTTTTCAGCCGTCCCGCCCGAAGGCCCGGCGATACCGGTGACGGCGACGGCAATATCGGCGCGGCTGCGCGTGAGCGCGCCTTTGACCATCGCTTCCGCTGTTTCTGCGCTGACCGCGCCGTATTTTTCAATTATCGCGGCGGGAACGCCGAGCAGTTCCACTTTTGAATCGTTGGAGTAGGTGACGAAGCCGCGCTCGAATATCTCCGACGATCCGGCCCGGTCCGTCATCGCGGCGGCAATCATCCCCCCTGTGCATGATTCCGCCGTGGCCATTATCAGGCCGCGTTCTTTTAATGCGATGCTCAGTTTTTCAACCAATCCCATAAGCTCTCAACCCCATCAGGCAGGCGGCGGCATAAATCCCGGCGGCGATATCGTCCATCATCACGCCCCACGCGCCGGGAAGTTTTTTGTCGCACCACGAAACCGGCCACGGCTTCAGAATATCGAAGGAGCGGAACAGAAGAAAGGCAAGCAGGACGGATAACGGGGTTTGCGTTGCGGCCAGAAGCGTAAACCACACGCCTGCGACTTCATCGATGACGATGACAGGGGCGTCGCGTTCCCCCGTTGCCTTCTCAAATTCACGCGCGGCCCACAATCCTGCGGCAAAAACAATAACGATGCCTGCCGCAAGATAAACCGGGCTGCCCATCATCAGGAAAATTCCGAACGGCAAGCCTCCGAGCGTGCCCCACGTCCCCGGCGCGGGCCGCGCCAGGCCGCAGCCGAACCACGTCGCCAGCCAGAACCACGGTTTTCTGATGTCGAGATTTCTATTCATTTAGCCCACTATAACATTCACAACCGCCTGCGCCGCAATGCCTTCTCCGCGACCGGTGAAGCCAAGGCCCTCGGTAGTAGTAGCTTTTATTCCGATCCGATCCGGAAAAATGCCGCAGATTTCCGCAACTCGGGTCTGCATCTCGGCGCGGTAAGGGCCGATCTTCGGCGCTTCGCAGATAATGGTTACGTCTATATTTACGATCTCCCCGCCGCGCGCCCGTACCATCTCCACAGCTTTTTTCAGAAACAGGGAGCTGTCGGCTCTTTTCCACTGCGGGTTGGAAGGCGGGAAGTGCTGCCCGATGTCTCCCGCCGCGATTGCGCCGAGCAACGCATCGGTAATGGCGTGCAGTGCGGCGTCGGCGTCCGAATGCCCGGCGAGTGATTTATTATGCGGGATGTCCACGCCGCACAGCCGGACTTTATTTCCGTCTATGAACGCATGAACGTCGAAGCCGAGTCCGGTGCGTGTCGTGCGGGGCAGTAGTTTTTCGGCCATTTTCAGATCGTCCATCGTGGTGATTTTAAAATTTTCGCGGCTGCCGGGCACAAGCGTTATTTCATGGCCAAGCGCGGCTACGAGTCCTGTATCGTCGGCGCAATCATTCTTGCTTTCTTCGTGCGCCCTCTTTATCAGACCGTAATGAAACCCTTGAGGTGTTTGCAGGGCGTGCAGCCCGTCACGCGAGACATATTCCCCCAGGCCTCTTTTTAAAGTATCGCTAATCGGCAAGGCGAGGGTGGCCGCGCTTGCCTGGTGTACGGC
>JACQIJ010000174.1 GCA_016198545.1 Pseudomonadota bacterium | reverse complement strand
TTCATGGGCGAAAAGTTCGGTCGTGACTCGATTTGGGAAAGCCACCTGACGCAGGAGCTTTATAAAACGGAAGTGCAGCTTTCTGCGCTTTTAGGTGAAATGACAATTCCTCTCAATGAGCTTCTAAACTGGAAAATCGGAACGAGAATCATATTCAACACCGATGTAAACGACGAGCTGGAGTTAAGGTGCGGTCATTTTCCAATGTTTAAAGGCCCCGTTGGCCAGCGGCAGAAACATATCGCCGTCCGCGTGGAGAAATACATACCGCCCGAAAGGGATGATCATTGATGTCCGGAAGCGTCCTTTTTCTTGTGCTTGATATTCTGATCCTGTTTCTGCTGGCCGCGGTGATTTTTTTTACGGCGCGCCTGTCGCTGAATTTGCGCGATTTTCGTGAAGGAAAGCGGGATATGGACAATCTTGTCAATGATCTGGCGCGCAATGTCGGTATGGCCGAGGCTGCCATTTCCGGGCTGCGGAATGCGGCAAGGGAGGCGGGCCGCGATCTGCAGGGCATGATAAATGAAGCGAAATCCCTTGCCGAGGAACTCGAGATCATGTCCGAATCCGGCAACAATATCGCCGGACGGCTTGAAAGCGCCGCGCAGAGGAGGCGAAAAACAGTGGCAGAACCTCCTGAAAAACCGTCTTTTGCTATCCGCGATCCGGAGTTTGAGCAGGAAAGCGGCGGATCTTTCGAAGAAGAAGATTTTTTAAACCCGGAGGGTCTGTCCGGCAATGATGTCCGCAGCCGTGCGGAGCGGGAACTTTACGAGGCATTGCAATCCGGCGGCCGCGTGAAAGGCAGAAAGAAAACGGATGCCGGCGGGGTGGCGTGATGATATATGGTCGCATACGCCTTTTGCCTTTGCTTGTCCTTGTAGCGTTCCTTTCCTTTACGGTGCGGATGGGAGAACTGGTCTCGGGTGCGCGCATGCACGCAGGTTCTGCTTTTGCGCAGCATCATGAAGAAGCGGCCGGGTCGGCCGCGACCCCGCCGCCGATGCAGGAAGATTCCACAGGCGGTCATCATGATGGCGAAGAAACAAAAGGTACGCCGCCGCTGCCCCCGGGCCCGGAGATCAATGCCGAAAAAGAGGGGGGTGGCGGGCATGAAGTCATTGCTGTTCCTGAGAAGGGCTGGCAGGACGCAGGCGATACGGCGATCGATATGTCGGATGTGCAGTTTGAGATATATAAGGATTTATCCGTACGCCGCGAGGGCCTGGAAAAAAGGGAAAAGGAGTTATCGCAGAGAGAGGCTTTGCTGAAAGCCGGAGAAAGAGAGCTGGAGCAAAAGCTTCGCGAACTGACAGTTATTCGTAACGAGATAGAGGGTCTTCTGAAAAAGCAGTCAGAGGAGGAGGCCGGGCGTCTCGACAGCCTTGTAAAAATATACGAAGGCATGAAGGCCAAGGATGCGGCACGCATTTTCAACACGCTGGATATGGACGTGCTTATAAAGGTTATGACCAATATGTCGGAGCGTAAAACTGCGCCAATTCTGGCTGAAATGGATGCCGACAGGGCGCGATCCGTTACTATCCTGATGGCGCAGCAGCAGCAAATGCCAGGCTTGCCTGTGCAGTAGCTATTGCAATCAAATCATTTCATATTCATTATATTTTCTGTTACGCGGGGTGGTTTCGGGGATGAATTCATACCGTGTTAATCATTTTCGGGGCATAATTTCAGAAGCGGTATTTCGCAATACAATCAGGTAGCAAGGAGAAGAGCTGTGACTGTCGACAAGAACATGAACATCCTTATCGTTGACGATTACAAGACGATGCTGAGGATTATCAAGAATTTGCTGAGTCAGCTTGGGTTCAAGAATGTTGATGAAGCGACGGACGGCAAGATGGCGCTCGATCTGATGCGCAATAAAAAATACGGACTTGTCATCTCAGACTGGAACATGGAGCCGATGACGGGTCTTGAACTCCTTAAGACCGTGCGTTCGTCGAATGATAATCATAAGGCTGTCCCATTCATCATGGTAACGGCTGAGAGCAAAACCGAAAACGTGATCGCTGCCAAGGAAGCCGGGGTCAACAATTATATTGTAAAACCGTTCAATGCGGAGACGCTCAAAATGAAAATGACCAGCGTGCTGGGAGAATTCTGAGCATCGTTCTGGCGGACTTAAAAATCAACGGAGCAAGAATTATGGCGGACAATCCCGGTTATCACAAGGAACAGGTGGTAGGTATTATCAATACCGTGATATCGAAGCTTTCCCGGTCGGAAGGCGATGTACGATCCATATTTTTCAGCGAACTGTCGAAACTGAAGCAGGTTATCGAGGATGCCCGCAATGAAATAAAGGCCGTAAGGCCGGGCGACATAAAAGACAAGCACTTGCCTATGGTTACGGATGAGCTTGATGCAGTTGTCTTGGCAACTGAAGAGGCGACCGGAACCATCATGGATTCCTGTGAGGTGGTGCAAGGGGAATTGAAGAATATGCCGCCGGAGGTATCTGCGAAGGTGGAGGCTGCGATTACAAAAGTTTTTGAGGCGTGCTCTTTTCAGGATATTACGGGGCAGCGCATTACTAAGGTTGTGAGGACCCTGAAGCATATCGACGAGAAGGTAACGACTCTTCTTGCCGTTCTTGGAGCGAGGCTTCCTGATAGCGGCGCATTGGAGGCGGTCAAGAAACCGATTACGGATGCAGACCTTCTGAATGGCCCGCAGTTGCCGGGCAAGGGCGTAACGCAGGACGATATCGACAAGATCCTCGCGGAGTTTGATGGTAAATAAAAGGGCCGCAAGGGTAGCGTTTTGCCGGCGGCCCGTATAGATCAGGGTATTCGCCATGCGCAATCGCAGACGCCGGGTTAGTACAGGAGGCACAGCAGCCGTTGCGGGACAACTCATGGCTCTGTCCCTTTTTGTCATGTTGCTTGCGTTTTTTATTATTCTGAATTCCATTTCGGATTATGAAGAAAACCGGGCGCGTAATATCATGCGCAGCTTGGAATCCGTTTTTGCGGTCAATCTTACCGATCCCGATATTGATCTGCCGTCGACCGTTTCATCGGAGGACTCTTCGACGGATGAGGGCGATGTTCTGGACAAGATTCAGAATCTTTTTTCTTCCCAGATACCTTCCAATAAAATCAAGGTCGATAAAAGTGAAGGGGTGATGTATGCATCCGTCCCTTATGATGATTTTTCATCGGCCGTCATGGACCTGGAGAAGGGCGATAAGGGAGAAAAGAAGGGGTGGGGGCAGGAGTTTTTTCTGCCGGCGCTGGTGTCGCTTTTAAAAAACGATCAGACGGGGCATCCGTACAGGATGGATGTTTATATTAATGTAGGCGGCAACCCCGCCCGGATGATGAACAAGGACCCGCAAAAATTGAATGCAGGCATGAAAAACGCAGGAAGGCTTGCCGGAAAAATAGAATCTGCGGGGCTGCAGACGAAACTTCTTAGCATGGGGATAAAGGAAGGGGATACTGAAACGGTTGAGATGCTTTTCAGGCCTCATATCGTTTTCAATCCCCTGGAGAGTGGCCATGAGCGCGGGAAATGACAATAGCGTCGGCGGCGCGTCCGGCGTTGCCGGTATAGATACATCTGGAGGAGCATCCGCGCGCGCGTTCTCAAGGCGGCGGTACGGCAGGCGCATGGGCGATGTAAATTCTCAGCAGTCCGGTCCGCCCATCTGGCTTATAACCTTTACGGATACAATTGCGCTGATGCTGACCTTTTTTGTGATGCTTTTTGCAATGTCTACGCCGGCGGATAAGGAATGGAGTGAAATAACCGCTGCTCTTTTCGGTCAGCTTAACAAGTTCTACGGCCCTTCTTTTAACCGCGGGCCGGTTGATGCGCTCAATCTGCAACGCGTCGATTTTGACCGGGCGCTTGATATTTCGTATCTCAGCGCTTTGATGGAATCTGTGGTCGAAGATAATGAAAATCTGTCCGGCGCGCGATTTATCGAACAGCCGGGAATGCTTATCATCTCCCTGCCGCAGGATTTGCTGTTTGAACCGGGGAACGCCGATATTTCCGAGAAGGGTGCGCGCGCGCTTTACGGGCTGGGCGGTGCGCTTTCGCGTATAAAGAATAAAGTGGAAGTCTGGGGACATGCCGATCCGCGTCCGTTTCAAGGGCAGGAAAGGACCTACGAATCAAACTGGGAATTGTCTCTGGCGCGGGCTGCGAATGTTGCCGGCGTTCTGAACGATGTGGGGTATGAGAAAACAATTAACATAATAGGAAATTCCAGCGGACGTTATCAGGATCTGTCGGCTATAACTGACGAGGATATGCGCATGGATCTGGCGCGCCGCGTTGATATCGTCATCTATAATCATGATGGGCGTAAAAAAGAACCTTTGTTCGACCTGCCGCCTCTGTAAACAATATTGTACAATAGCAAGAGCCTTGTCGGCACAGGCCAAAATTTTACATATGTCAAATTTATCCCATGATTAGATTTTTTCTTTACAGCCTGTCTTTTCTGATGATTTTTTCCGTTCCGGCGCTCGCCGCGGAAACTGTGGTTGTTCGCGCGGGGGATCATGAGGGCTATGTGCGTCTGGTATTTGATTGGTCCTCCCTTGTTTCCTACGGGGTTAAAGAAGACGCGGACGGAACCCTGTCTCTTTCCTTTGGTCGCGCTGCGGATCTTGATGCAAAGGGGGTTGAAGAAAAAAATGGGGTTGGTGTTCCGAAGCAGGTTTCGGCGGCAGGAGAAAATTTGCGTATAGGTCTCTCTGTTCCTTCCGGGGCGAAGTTCAGGCACTTTACCGTTGGAAATCGTATCGTCCTGGATATTTATACATCCGCAGCAGCCAACGGCAACAAGCCACAGGTCTCTCAGTCGCATTCCCCGGTTAAGGCAGCGCCCGTCGAGCCGGTAAAAAGGGAAGGTGATCCGTTCAAACCGGCAGAGAAGAGCGCAATCGAGCAAGTTGTGCCCGATGTAGATGCGCATGTTATAGCGATGTCTTTAACGGAAGCCGTAGGACTGGCGGCGTTCAGGCGCAATGGCAGCATATGGATCGTTCTGGATAAGCCGGATGTCCGCGCTGCGCCGGAGATTACAGGGCCGCAGGCAGACAGGTTTTCTCCGTTCAAACGGTTCGAGCTGAGCGGCGGCGTAGCTTTCAGAGCGGACATGCCTGCGGATACGGACATGAATATATATGGCGAGGGCGGCGGATTGATATGGCGCATTGTTGTGTCGCCGGCGCGCCGTCCTGTAAAGGCTGTGGACCCCGAAAGGGTTTTTTCTGAGACGGAGACCGTACGCGGCGGGACGGTCTTCTGGCCGTTGACCGGCGCAACGAAAGTTATAGACCTCCCTGATCCCGATACGGGATCCATATTAAAAGTTGTCACGATGCAGGCGTCGGGGCAGTTTTCCGGCCAGCCGCGCCGCTTCGTCGACTTTGAAACGGCAGCGTCCGGTGTCGGTATGGCGATTCTTCCGCGGACGGACGATCTTCAGATTAATCTGACCGGCAACGGTGTGCAGATAACCCGTGTCGGTGGTTTGGCGATGGCGCGGCTGAAGGATATAAGCCGCCGCATGATGCGCCAGGAAGTGGCCGAATCCGTTATAGAAGAACCCCGGGATACTGAACATCATATCCGTAAAATATATGATTTTGATCGTTGGATGATGGGCGGTTTGCAGGCTCTTGACCAGAACCAGAGAATTTTGATGAGCGGAACGGCCGTTAAGGACAAGAACGGACGGGTTCAGGATACGATTACGCTGGCAAAAATGAATATAGCGAACGATCGCGGTCAGGAAGCGATAGGGCTTCTTTCTTTTGCGGCGGCGGAGTTGCCTGCTGTTGCGGATGGCGTTGAATTCAAGGCATTGCAGGGCGCCGCTTATGCTCTGGCGGGTAAATTCGAGCTTGCGGCGCAAGAACTTTTATCGCCGGATTTGCAGGAATATACAGAGCTCGATTACTGGCGCGCTTTTTCTTTTGCGTGGCTTGAGGATTGGCAGCAGGCTTACAAAGCAATGCCTAAGGATTTATCCGTTCTTGTCGGATATCCGCCGGCTCTTCTTGAGAAGATAGGGTTGAAATCGGCGGAAATTTTCCTGCGTGCAGGCGACGTCGAACCGGCTGATAAAATACTTTCTGTCCTGGAGAAGGATCGCGCGAGGCTGAAGTCGTGGACTTCAGCCAGCCTTGACTATCTGCGCGGCGAGTCTCAGAGGCAGAAAGGGGATTCCGATTCCGCAAAAAAAATATGGGAATCTCTCATCGACGGCAGGGACGATCTTTATCGCGCGAAGGCTGGGCTTGCCCTGACAATGCTGCAGCTGCAGAAGGGCAGTATTGATAGGGAAAAAGCGATAGATCGCCTGGAAGGATTGCGCTATGCGTGGCGCGGAGACGAGCTTGAAGCGCAAATAAATTTTATGCTGGGCAAGCTTTATCTGGAAGATCGACGTTATCTCAAGGGGTTTACGATTTTGCGCGATGCGGTCAGTATGAGCCCCGACTCCGATATAGGCAGAGAAATTACGGCTTATATGACGGAAAGATTTCAGTACTTCCTGATGGAGGATAAGGAAATATCGCCGCTTGACGTCGTCACCATCTATGAAGAGTTCAGGGAACTGACGCCTCCGGGGGATTCTGGGAACCGTCTTGTACAGCAAATGGCGGAACGCGTCGTCGAAGCAGATCTTCTGGGGCGCGCATCCGACATACTGAAGCATCAGGTCGAATACCGCATTCAGGGCGCGGAGAAGGCGCGCGTCGCCATGCGGCTCGCAGCCATACAGCTCTTGAATAAAAAGCCGGATGAAGCCATAAAATCCATCGATACCGCAAAGGAGATTTATGCGCAGGATGCTTCCGGCGATTCAAAATCCAAACTGCATCGCCTGGAAATCATGCGCGCCCGCGCGCTTGCGCAGATGGACAAGACGGAGGAGGCCATAGCCATGCTGTCGTCTTTCGAACCGTCGCACGACGTGAACCTTTTGCGCGCCGATATCGCGTGGCAATCCGGGTTATGGGAGGACGCGGCTGAGGCGCTTGATGACCTGATACTGGATGAAGTGCTCGATCTGAGCCGCCCCCTGACGGAAAAGCAGGCCGAACTGGTTTTAAACCGCGCCATTGCGCTGAATTTGTCGGGAAACCGCGTTGCGCTGGCGAACATGCGCAAGCGTTACGGCGATCTGATGGAAAAGACGAGCAAATCGAATCTCTTCGATGTCGTGACGCGCCAGCGTAAAAGCGCGCTTCTGGCCGATCGCAAGACGCTGGAAACGCTTGTCGGTGAAGTCGACATTTTCAAGGACTTTCTTGAAAGCTTCCGCAGCAGCGAGGCTTCCAACTAGACGGGCGCCCTACGCAGGCTGCGCCGTAACAGGCTGGCCTTTTGATGCCGTTGCGGCGGCGTCCGTTTGCGATGGGATCAGCATGCCGTTCGGCCGCACCAGAATAACGCGGCGGTTCGATCCCGACATCCTTACGATTCCTTCCTGTTCAAGGGCGGCAAGGATGGTTTTTGTCTTCTCTCTCATATCCCCCGGGATTTTGTACTTTTCATCGAGGAGTTTCTTTACGGAGGCAGAACTGACCCGGCTTTTGCGCCTGTCCTCTGGCTCCGGTTCCTTAAGGATGTCTGTCTTTATCTTTTGATAAAGATCCGTCTCTATATCGCTCTGTCTAAGGATGTCGACAATGGCGGCCGGCAGAGGGTCGGTCAGCACGTTGCGCGGCATGCTCAGGGCGCGCGCAAGCTCGTCGCGCTTTTCCTGTTCGACCTTTTCCGTCCGCGCGCGCATTTCGAATTCTTCCTTCATGGCTTTTTCTCTCACGGGGAGTTCTCTTTCAACGAAGTTTCTCCTTGCTTCCGGAGGGGCGTCGTCCCATGTTTTGCGAATCTCTTCTTCTTCAGGCGGTTTCATGCCGCCAAGGACGTTCTGATCGTTAAAATATTTCACAAGCCTCTTTTTGAACTCGTCATCGAGGGAATCAAACGGCTCATCATGGTCTGTTTTATCCGTTGCCTGCTCTTCTTTGCTGGCTTCCGGTTGCAGGGCCGGCTTCGAGGAAGATGATGCGTTTATACTGGCCTTGAGTTGCGAGGCTGTTTTTTGAGCCAAAGCCTTGATGCCGTCGTCAAGATGCGGCGGATTTTTGACTTGCAGACCCACGACAGCGGCCGCGGCAGCGAGAACGGCTTTTTCCTCATCCGTTCCCACAAGTTCCACGCCGTTTGCCATCGCCGGGTTTGCCCTGGCAAGTATGGCCATCTCAATGGCTGCTTTCATGGCTTCTTCGGCATCTCTGTCAAGGGACAGGTTCGGAACCGTCACGCTGTCGCGCGTCACGGTCAGGGTTTTCTGCGTCCCTGCCATAAGCTGAACGATCAGCGGCAAGGAGTCGTTCTTTTGACTCCACTGCGTTGCATCAGGGGTCAACGTGAACCGCTCCAGAACCGATTTCCAGTCGTTGTTGAAATAATCGGCATTCACGTCGTAAAAGGCGGCCAGAATTTCAAGGAAGGTCATTTCATGCGCGGCCTTGTTGTCGGCCGGCGGGGGGGGTATGCTCTGTGCTCTGTGCGTCTTTTTTTCAGGCGCGGCGGGCGCAGCCTGCGCGGCTACGAAACCGGCATACGACTGATCGTCTTTTCTTTTTTTCCAAAGAAATTCCATTTTATTTAGCCCTTCTTTCGAATGCTTCGTGTGGAGAAAATGTATAGCATGGGGGTAGAAAATGCAATAAATTATACATAAAACAAAACAGAGACAAGTATGAATTATATAACTATTTGAAAAATAACAATTTATCCGGACCGCAGGTTTTGGATCGCCTGATCCCGTTCAAACAGGTACAGCAATGTTCGTAAAGCTTGCCCCCGCTCTGTTCTTAAATCCGGGTCTTTCTCTATAATGAGCCGGGCGTCATCCCGCGCTGCTTCCAGCAATTCTTCGTGCGCAGACAACTCCGCAAGCCGGAAGGTCATTTCGCCGCTTTGCTTCGTGCCGAGAATATCTCCCGCGCCGCGCAGTTTCAGGTCCATTTCCGCGATCAGGAAACCGTCCTCCGTGTTGCGCATGGTCATCAGGCGTTCCTTTGCCGTCTTGCCCAACGGGCCGGAATAGATCAGGAAGCAATACGATTTATCGCCGCTGCGCCCGACCCGGCCGCGCAATTGGTGCAGTTGCGCAAGCCCGAAGCGTTCCGCGTGTTCGATCACCATGATCGTTGCTTCCGGCACGTTAACGCCGACTTCTATGACGGTCGTGGCGACAAGAATATCAATTTCGCCACTTGCGAATTTTCCCATCACCTCGTCTTTTTCTCGCGGCTTCATCCGGCCGTGGACAAGGCCGACACGGTTTCCAAACTGCGCCTGCAGGATTTCATAGCGTTCCTGCGCGGCGGCAAGGTCGAGCGCTTCGGATTCTTCCACCAGCGGGCAGACCCAGTAAGTCCGCGCGCCTTCCTTGATCTGCCGCGCGAGGCCATCGGCCATCTGTTCAAGATGACCGATGGAAATAAGGCGCGTATCGACCGGCTTGCGGCCCGGTGGCTTTTCATCGAGGCGGCTGCCGTCCATGTCGCCATAGGCCGTCAGCGTTAGCGTACGTGGAATCGGCGTCGCCGTCATAACCAAAACATCGGACCCTTTTCCCTTGGCGGCCAGCATCAAACGCTGGTGCACGCCGAAGCGGTGTTGTTCATCGACAACGGAAAGGCCAAGATCGTGAAATTGTACGTCTTCCTGAAATAATGCGTGCGTACCGATAATTATTCGGGTTGCGCCGTCGGCGATGCGGGCAATAATTTCTTCGCGCTCTTTGTCCTTGTTGCGGCCGGTCAGGACAGCATATGTAACGCCCGCTGCTTCCAGCCACGGTTTTAAGCCTTCCGCGTGCTGGCGGGCAAGGATTTCAGTGGGCGCCATCATTGCCGCCTGCGCGCCGCATTCGATGGCATTGAGCATTGCCAGCGTGGCCACGACAGTTTTGCCGCTGCCGACATCACCCTGCAGAAGCCGCAGCATCCGCAGCGGCGACCCGGTGCTCGTCTACCACACCGGGCGCGACAAGGCGATCGTGGGGATCGCCCAGGCTGCGACGGGGGCCTATCCTGATCCGAAGCAGGGCGACCCCAAGCTGGTGGTATTTGACGTGCAG
>JACQIJ010000171.1 GCA_016198545.1 Pseudomonadota bacterium | reverse complement strand
TTTTCCGGCGGAGAAAAGAAACGCGCAGAAGTGTTGCAGATGGCCGTTCTGGCCCCGCGCTTCGCCGTGCTCGACGAAACCGACAGCGGCCTTGATATAGACGCGCTGAAAGTTGTGGCCGACGGGGTCAATGCGCTGCGCTCGCCGGAGCGCGGGTTTCTGGTCATTACGCACTACCAGCGCCTTCTGGATTACATCAAGCCGGACAGGGTGCATGTTCTGGCCGGCGGGCGGATCGTGAAATCCGGCGGGCCTGAGCTTGCGCGCGAGCTGGAGAAGAAGGGATATGCGGAATTTACGGGAGAGGCGGCATGAACATCGCGCTTCCCGCGCATGACGCGGAGTCATGGAAATACACAAATCTTGCGCTGGCCGTAAAGGGCATGCCGCAGGAGGCCGTGAGACCTCCCGTGAGCGTGCGCGGCGGCGCGTATGTGCGCGAGGAGAAGGACGGGTGGGTAATCGATGTGCCGTCCGGCGAGCGCGCAGCGGAGCCTTCTGAAATCGCCATCCGCGGGTTCGACAACTCATTCTTCATGCCGCGCATGGATATGCGGCTGGGCGCTGGCGCGGCCCTGAGCGTTATCGAACGGCATGAGGGCCGGGGCCGTTTCTGGAACAACCAGCAAACGCAGATAGCCATCGGCGCGGGCGCGGTTTTGCGCCATATCCGTCTGCAGGAGAATCCCGAAGATGCCATTTATACGCAGAATACGAATGTAACGATGGGAAAGGGCGGCCGGTATGAGGTATTTACGCTGACGACCGGATCGCTTCTGAGCCGCAACGAGATGCACGTCGACTTGAACGGGGAAGGGGCATCGTGCGCGCTGTACGGCGTCAATCTGCTGCGGGGAAAGCAGCATGGCGATTCGACCCTGACCGTTGTGCACGCTGCGCCCGGCTGCCGGTCGGAACAGTTTTACCGATCCTTGCTGCGCGATCAGGCGCACGGCGTGTATCAGGGAAAGATTCTCGTCGCGCGCGGCGCGGATGGAACGGACGCGACGCAGCTTTCCAATGCCATCCTTTTGTCCGAAGGCGCGGAGATGGATACGAAGCCGGAACTGGAGATTTATGCCGACGACGTGAAGTGCTCCCACGGCGCGACGACAGGCGCGCTGGACGAGGAAGCTCTATTTTACATGCGCTCCCGCGGGGTGGATGAGGATGAGGCGCGTGCCGTCCTCCTGTCGGCGTTCGTGAATGAGGTGGCGGAGAAGGCCGGGGACGGGGACATTGCGGAGATGTTCAGGAAAAAAATTCATGAGTGGCTTGCGCGGGGGGATTCATGAAGGCCGACTTTCCCGCCCTGAGGCAGAAGATGAACGGCCGGAGTCTGGCCTATCTGGACACGGCCGCGAGTGCGCAGAAGCCGCAGGCGGTCATAGACGCCGTGACCCGCGCCTACACCGATCATTACGCGAACATTCACCGCGGCCTTTACGAGTTCAGCCAGAAAACGACGGCGGATTTCGAGGCAGCGCGGAAAAGGATCGCGCGCTTTATGGGCGTTTCGAACGAAAATGAAATCGTTTTTACGCGCAATGCGACCGAGTCGATCAATCTCGTCGCGCAAAGCTGGGGCCGGACGAATCTTAAGGCGGGGGATGAAATCCTTCTGACGGAGATGGAGCATCACGCCAATATCGTGCCGTGGCAGTTGCTGCGCGATCAGACGGGCGTTGTCCTGAAAATAGCGCCGATTTTTGATGACGGCGCTCTGGATTTGGAATCATACAAGAATTTGCTGGGGCCGCGCACACGCCTCGTCGCCGTGACGCACGTTTCCAATGCTCTGGGGATCATCAATCCCGTGAAGAAAATTGCCGCTGCGGCAAAAAATTTCAATTCCGGCATCAAGGTTCTGGTTGATGGTTCCCAGGCCGTCGTGCATATGCCGGTGAACGTACCGGAAACGGGTTGCGATTTTTATGCTTTTACGGGACATAAGCTCTACGGTCCGACCGGCGTCGGCGTTCTGTGGGGGCGGGCGGAATTGCTGAATGCCATGCCGCCGTATCAGGGCGGCGGCGACATGATTGAAAGAGTGATGTTCGAAAAAACAACATATAAGGATGCCCCCGCACGGTTCGAGGCTGGTACACCCGCGATTGCCGAAGCGATTGGCCTGGGAGCGGCGGTGGATTACCTGGATAAGGCGGGCATGAAGTCCGTTGCGGCGCGTGAGAACGCGCTGCTGGATTACGCCATGAAGGAACTGGATAAAATCGACGGCCTGCGCTTTTATGGAACGGCAAAAGCCAAGGCGGGGATCGTTTCGTTCACGGCAGGCTGGGGTCATCCGTCGGATATCGGCATGATACTGGACCAGTGCGGGGTGGCGGTGCGGACGGGGCATCATTGCTGCATGCCGTTGATGCAAAGGTTCGGGATAGACGGCACAATCCGCGCTTCTTTTGGACTTTATACGGAAGAAAGTGATATAGATGCGCTTGCGGAAGGTTTGAAGAAAGCGAAGAGCATGTTGTCATGAAGGTGAATGCCGTGGCAGACGAAGGAATGGTAAGAAATGCGCTGGGCGATGGGTACGACGAACTCGCCGTTCCGCCGGAAGCTGAGGTCCCGGCGGATCACCCGTTGTGGCCGCTTATCCATGCGGCCCTGCGCGGGATTTACGATCCTGAAATTCCGGTGAACATTTATGAGCTTGGGCTTATCTATACCGTAACGGTGCAGGACAGGCTCGATGGCAAAAGCGATGTATTCGTGAAGATGACGCTGACTTCGCCCGCCTGCCCGGTGGCGCAGGAAATGCCGGGATGGGTGCAGGCAGCCATCTTCCCGATAGACGGCGTGGGTGAAGTGGATGTGGAAGTGATCTGGGATCCGCCGTGGGATCCGTCGAAAATGGCGGAAACGGCGAAACTGCAACTGAATATGTTTACGTGATAGAATGGGCATATGACCATACCGGTTACATTGACGGATGCCGCGAAGGCGCGGGTTGCTGAACTGGCCGCCGGAAGGCCGGGCGCAGTGGGCGTCGTTCTGCGCATTGCCAAGGGCAAGGGTTGCGGCGGCAATGAATACCGCATGGAATATAAGGAAGATGCCGACGCAAAAGGATTCGATGTCATCGAGGCGGGTTCCGGCGCATCGCTTTATATTCCTATGAGCGACAGCCTTTATATGTTCGGCATGTCCATAGATTTTGAAATCGATGAACTTAAAAACGCCCGGTTCGTTTTCACCAATCCGAACGAGGCCGGACGTTGCGGCTGCGGGGAATCCTTTGCCCTCGATCCGTCCGATTTCAGGGATGACGAAGGGGCGTGCGGGAAGGATTAGGGTCAGCCCTGGGAGCCCGCGGCAGAAAGTTTGACAGGGCAGGTTCGGGCATGTATGCATATTGCAGTTTCAAATGCATATGGAGAATTTTATCATGCTGAACAAGGAAGCGTTTCTTGTACGCAAATTTTACCAAAGCAATGGAGAAGTCATCGAAAAGCTGGATGAGCTTTTTGAAAAGGCAGTCAATGGCAGCGCGAAGGATAAATTCGATTTCGCTCTGGAGATGGCTAATAGAAATTCAGGCTATTTTGCCCCCAGTCACGTATATATATACAAACAGGCTCTTGATGTGTTTGAAGAGGCTGCAAACGGGGGATGTGTCGAAGCGATGGAAATGGCAGCTTCGTTTTACGCGCGGGGCATTGCGCATTCAGAAATTGAAGAGACGCATGGCGAATATATGACAACCATGATTGAAAAACCCCGGCCGGACTTTTACAAGGCCAGGGAATGGGCGTTGAAAGCGGCAGCGGCGGGAAGCGAATGGGCTGCAAAAGTTCTGCCTCACCTGGAAAGCGATATTGCAAAGGTAGAGGGGCGCCTGCCGCCGGAACAGCCCGAAAACCTTTCTTTGGGTTGAAAATATCCGCTTTAAACGGAAAATCCGCCGCTATGCGCGGCGGATTTTTTAATGAATCTGTTTTTAACGGCGGATATTCAGGCGGCCAATAACATCCAGATAACGCTTCTCGTCCACTTTTTTCAGATAGTCGAGCAGGCGACGGCGGTTGGCCACCATCATCAGGAGACCTTTCTGGCTGGTCTGGTCTTTCTTGTGCGAGGACATGTGTCCGGACAGGTTGTTGATGCGCTCCGTCAGGATCGCGATCTGCACTTCCGGCGATCCGGTATCGCCCTTTTTAGGCTGGTACTGCTGGATCAGTTCCTGTTTTCTTTCTGCGCTAATCGACATCGGTTTTTCCTTTTTCTAGAGGTTTAAAACGCGGCGGGGGCTGACTTCAACTCCATCCACATCCACAAGGGCGATCGGTTTGCCGTTGAGGAGGGCGAGTGCAGCGACCGGCTGTTCAGCGTCTATGCCTGCGCGGTGGAGTCTCTCCATATCCGGGCGGGCGATAAAACTGACGCGCTGGCCGCTTTTCAACCGCGCCGCTTCCCGCTCATTCAAGGCCAGAGCCGGGATGTCGCCCAGCACGGTCTCTACGGGAAGGACGGCACTATGGCCAGTTTCCTCCAGTTTTGCAAGGGAAATCGCGTTTTCCAGCGTGAAGGGGCCGACCATTTCGCGGCGCAGGCTGGCAATATGCCCGACCGTGCCCAGCGCGCGGGCAATGTCACGGCCAAGCGAACGCATGTAGGTTCCCTTGCCGCAGAGGCATTTGAAGGTTGTATTTTTGCTTACATTTTTACATAACTCAATAGATTTTATGTAGACAGGTCTTGAGAGCAGCTCCGGTTCTTCGCCATCGCGGGCCATATCGTATGCGCGCCGGCCATCTATCTTGATGGCTGAGAAGCGCGGCGGAACTTGCATAATTTCCCCGGTGAATTGCGGCAGTATATCCCGGATGGCGTTTTCGCCGGGCCGGACGGGGGATGTGGCGGTGACTTCTCCTTCCGCGTCGTCGGTGCTGCGTTCTTCGCCCCAGACGATTTCAAACGTGTAGGCTTTCAGGTGGTCCTGACAATACGGGATGGTCTTGGTCGCTTCGCCCAGTGCGATGGGCAGGATGCCGGTCGCCAGCGGGTCGAGAGTTCCTCCATGTCCGGCCTTCTGCGCATTCAGCAGCCAGCGCACCTTGCCGAGCGCCTGCGTAGATGTCATGCCTGCGGGTTTGTCGAGGCAGATCCAGCCGTCTATTTTCTCGCCCTTCTTACGCCGGGCCATTAAGGCTCCTGCGTAGGTTTTATCTGTTCTGTTTTTGTAAAAAACGTTTTCATACCCAAGGCCGATGCGGCAAGCAACAAGGTTCCTGCAACCACTAAAATGGCAACCCTGGAACCGGAGTTCATTCCAAAAACGGTTTTAAGGCCGGTGGCAGCGACAGCATAGGAACAAAGCCCCGATGCGGCGCTGGCGCCGCTCGCGAATGCCAGAATTTCATATTTCAGCGGAAGATCGCTTTCCCGACGGCTTCCGTTCATTGCATCTTTTCTTTCTTCAGATCGTGCAGGATGGATTCAATCCGGTTTGCCTTTTCAAAGCTTTCATCCTCTACAAAGCGAATGCGCGGGGTGAAGCGCAGCTTCAGCTTGTGCGCGATTTCCTTCTGGAACACCTGCGCCTCCTCGTTTAGGGCCGGGAGAATTTCACCCGTGCTACTGCCGCCCAGCGTGGATACATAAGCGGTGGCGCTTTTTAAATCGGGGCTGACGCGCACTTCGGAGACCGTCACGTTCTGCGCCATGCGGAAAAGCTCCTCGCTGCGAAAGTGCCCCCGCGCAAGCGTTTCCGCGATCAGGTGTCTGACCTGTTCGCCAACACGCAGTTGTCTTTGTGAGGGGGCAGCATGCTGCATCTTTAAGCTACCGTCCGCGCTTCCTCAACGGTCTCGAAGCATTCTATGACATCGCCATCCTTGATGTCGTCATAGCTTTCGAATGCCATGCCGCACTCCGTGCCTTCCTTGACCTCTTTGACTTCGTCTTTGAAGCGCTTGAGGGTTTTCAGTTTGCCTTCGTGGATGACCACGTTGTCGCGCAGCAGACGGACGCCGGATCCACGCTTGACAACGCCGGACGTTACCATGCAGCCGGCGATCTTTCCGATCTTGGAAATATTGAATACCTGGCGGATTTCAGCATTGCCCAGGTAGATTTCGCGTACAATCGGCGACAACAGGCCCCCGAGAGCGGCTTTTACGTCGTCGATGACGTTATAAATGATATTATAATAACGCGCATCGATCTTGTCCTTCTCGATCATATCGCGCGCCTGCGCGTTGGGACGGACATTAAAGCCGATAATAAGGGCTTTGGATGCGCGGGCCAGCGTGGCATCCGATTCCGTAATGGCTCCGGCGCCGGAGTGCAGAACGCGTACGCCGACCTCCTCGTTTTCTTCTTCGATCTTCCGCAGGGATCCTATGATTGCTTCAATCGAACCGTGGACGTCGGCTTTAATTACGACAGCCAGTTCTTTTTTCTTTCCGGCCTTGGCGGCAGCCATAAGCTCTTCAAATGACGAAGCGCCTTTCACAGCCGCAAGATCGCGTTTTTTGCGCTGGCGGTAGCTGCTGATTTCCCGCGCGCGCGCTTCATTTTCGACAACGTCAAGTCTGTCCCCCGCCTCAGGCGATCCTTGCAGGCCCAGCACTTCCACCGGCTGGCCGGGGGCGGCTTCCTGAACGTTTTGGGTGTGATCGTCGATAAGAGCCCGGACGCGGCCCCATTCGGATCCAATCACGAAAATGTCGCCAATGCGCAGCGTGCCGTTTTGTATCAGGACGGTAGCGACATTTCCGCGTCCCTGTTCGAGCTTTGATTCCACGACTGTGCCGGAGGCGGCGCGGGAGGGGTTGGCTTTCAGGTTGAGAATTTCCGCTTGCAGAAGAATTGCCTCCTCCAGCTTGTCCAGGTTTTTCTTTTGTTTTGCGGAGACTTCAATGCACAGGACGTCGCCGCCCATGCCCTCCACCATGACTTCGTGCTGCAAAAGGTCCGTCTTGACTTTCGTAACATTGGCGTCCGGCAGATCTACCTTGTTTATTGCGACGATCATAGGGACTTCCGCCGCCTTGGCATGGCTTATGGCTTCGATAGTTTGCGGCATGATGCTGTCGTTTGCGGCAACAACCAGTACAACTATATCCGTTATGTTCGCGCCGCGCGCCCGCATTTCGGAGAATGCCGCGTGGCCGGGGGTATCCAAGAATGTAATTTTAGCGCTGGATTTCATGGTGACCTGATAGGCGCCGATGTGCTGGGTTATGCCGCCTGCTTCTCCGGAGACAACATCTGTTTCGCGCAGCGCGTCGAGGAGGGACGTTTTGCCGTGGTCGACATGCCCCATGATGGTGACGACAGGCGGGCGAGAGACAAGGTCTTCCTCGCGGTCGGCCGGTCCCTCAAGGCCTTCTTCAACGTCTGCCTCGGTAACGCGTTTTATTTTGTGGCCGAATTCAGAGATAAGAAGCTCTGCCGTATCTGCATCGATTGATTGCGTAATGGTAGCCATCATGCCCATTTTCATCAGGGCTTTGATAAGATCTCCGGCGCGCTCTGCCATACGGTTGGAAAGTTCCTGCACCGTAATGGTTTCGGGTACAATGACTTCACGAATAATCTTCTGTTGCTCCTGCGATTGCCCGGAGGCGGCCATGCGCGCTTTTTCCCGCGCGCGGCGCTGAGCGGCCAAGGACGGGCCGCGGTCGCGCTCATAATCCTCGTTCAGAACCTGAGTCACCGTCAGGCGGCGCATCCGGCGATTGTCTTCATCGCCGTGCGAACGGCGCGGCTGCTTCTCAGCTACCTTGCCGCGTTTCATGCGCTTGCGGTAACTTTCTTCCTCCGCTTCGTCCTCGGCAAGCATGCCGCCGGCGCCGCGCTGTCCGTAGTGGCCTTTTGCATCCGCAAAGCCGGGGGCGGCGCCTGTCTTCTTCGCGTTTTCCTCCGCCTCTATGCGGCGCATTTCTTCCATTTCCTGCTCGCGCAGGGATTTGAAGGCGGCATTGCCGGCGCCGCCGCTTGTGACCGGACGTCCCGGCAGCGGCTGGGGCAGGCTTGCCGGCTTGTCCTGCTGGGCCTTGCCGGTTTCTTCGGCCTGGCGCAAGGCGCGCAGGCGCGATTCCCGCTCTTCATTCGTAAGGCGGTCCGTCTCCGCCTGCTGCTGTTGCTCCTCGGCGCCGCCTCCATCCTGTCCCGGTGTGCGGCGTCGGCGGATTTCAACGGCAACGGTCTTGCCCCTGCCGTGGCTAAGCGGCGTCGGCGGGGAAGGGGGGGCAACGTTTCCGCTCTTAAGGCTCAACGTTCCTTTTCCGCCGAGACTTAAGGTTTTTTTCTTGTCTTTATCTTTTGCTTCGCTCATCACAGGCTTCATTTCCTTTTGCGGTTAACGGGAGGACTCAAGAGGGTTTCAGGCGCCGGCTGCCTCCGTTTTTTCCTCTTGTTCGCCCGTCGCCGCGTTTTCCTCCGCAAACCAGTGTTCGCGCGCTTTCATAATCAGAGCCTCCGCGGCATTGACGCGGATTTTATCCGCGCCAAGGGCTTCAACCAGTTCATCGGTTGCCAGATCAGCCAGATCGTCGCGGCTTTTTATGCCCGCTTCGCCCAGTTTGATAATCATTTCAGGCGTCAAGCCTTCCATGGAGACGAGATCATCCTGAAGACCCAGTTCTTTTTGTTTCTGGCGCATCTTTTTCTCAATCTCTTTAAGCCATACTTTGGCGCGGTTCTGAAGTTCGATGGAGACTTCTTCCTCGAATCCTTCGATCTTATTCAGTTCGTTGATCGGGGTTTCGACGATTTCCTCGATATTTGTGAACCCTTCGGCCACCAGAAGGTGGGCAATGACTTCGTCTACGTCAAGTGCCTGGATAAACAGAGAGGAGCGGGTCTTGAATTCCTCCGCCCGGCGCGCAGCTTCCTCGGCTTCGGTCATGATGTCGATGCTCCAGCCCGTCAGCATGGAAGCCAGGCGCACGTTTTGCCCGCGGCGGCCGAAGGCAAGCGAAAGCTGCACTTCCGGCACGACGACTTACATACGCATTTTGTCCACAACCAGAACGACATTCGACACGTCGGCG
>JACQIJ010000005.1 GCA_016198545.1 Pseudomonadota bacterium | reverse complement strand
GTGTCGTTGCGGATGCAAATGTGTGAGGAGGAGTAGACGCAAGGCCAAGGAGGACAACGCTCAAGAACCTATCTTCATCAGGACTCCATGTTAGACTTTACCTTTCCCTAGGTTTACCACTTTTACCTTTGACCGATCTGGTATCTGTTCCCTTCTGCCGCCGGCCTAAAACCCGGCGGCTTTTTTTTTGCGCTTGCGAAATAAAGGAAACAAAGTTGCACTTGATATATTAGAAAAGAACAATTCATAAAACCTTGCGATGTTGTATGAACGTTCCTGTCTTATTTTGCGGGATCAGCCTTGGATAAAGATTTTTGTCACCGGGAACAAGTATAATTGAACTATGGAAGGAGCTTTGTTTGTGCGGCGCGGTATAAAGTCATGCTGTTTTTGTGACGTTGTTGTTATGGCGTAGTACTCTCTTCTCCTTGGTAAGTGTCTGTATAAAAAACACAGGGATGAAATCATGGCGTACAAAGAACTGGATCACGAAAAACTCGGAGAGTTTCAGGATTTTGACGAACATAAAAAGGTTATCCGCATTGCAGACGAAAAAGCGGGTCTGACGGCCTTTATTGCGGTCCACAATACAAATCTTGGGCCGGCTCTGGGCGGCTGCCGTATGTTTGGTTACAAATCAGAAGATGAGGCAATCCGCGACGTTCTGCGTCTTTCCCGCGGTATGACGTATAAGAATGCAATGGCTGGCCTTCCGCTGGGCGGAGGAAAAAGCGTCATCATCGGTAATCCCTATACGGATAAAACACAGGAGATGATGAGGTCTATGGGGTGCGCCATAGAATCTCTGGGAGGAGAGTATATAACGGCGGAAGATAGCGGAACCGGCGAAAAAGATATGCAGGCCATAGCTCAGGAAACTTCATATGTCGTGGGTTTGCCGGATGGAAAAGAGGGGCATATAGGGGGTGATCCGTCCCCGATGACGGCTTATGGCGTGTATTGCGGCATGAAAGCGGCAGCCATGCGCCGTTACGGCAAGGACAGTCTTGAAGGGCTGACTGTCGCCATACAGGGGCTGGGCGCCGTTGGGTACGGTTTGTGCGGGTTGCTGCATAAGGCGGGGGTGAATCTTGTCGCAACTGATGTTCGCGGCGAAGTCGTAAGCAAGGCAAAAAAAGACTTCCCGGGAATCGTCATTGTTCCCACGAATGATATTTTTTCAGTCGAGGCGAATATTTTTTCGCCGTGCGCTCTTGGCGCGCAGTTGAATGACAGCACGATCCCGCAGTTTCATTTTGATATAATTGCGGGAGCTGCGAACAACCAGTGCGCGGCGGCGAAGCACCATCGGATACTTGCAGATCGTGGAATCCTGTATGTGCCCGATTATGTTTTGAATGCGGGCGGCGTCATTTCCGCGGCCTACGAATACTTTTTCCGCAGCGGCGACAATCCGTTCAGGTGTGAACTGAGCCGCGACAGCATGGTCGCCCATGTTGAACGCATAGGGTCAACTCTGACGAAGGTATTCAATATCGCTGATGCAAAAGGCGTGACGCCTGCGCAGGCCGCTGATGAGATGGCGGAGGGGCGTTTCAGCAGCAACGGCGGGGCTAGTCGGAAATCTCAGTCCAGCGCCGGCTGATATGCCGCAGCGACAACTGTTCCGTTGCTTCATATAGCTTTATGGGCGCATCGAGCGCCTGTCCGGTATCGCGGCCGAGAGGGACTGCGGATATCCTTGAGGCGCTGCCGTCCGGAAAGATGGGCGCGCTGCCTAGGGGCAGGCTTATTTTTATGCCGCTGTAAAGGTTCGTTGCGCCACCGAAAATATCAAAGTCGCTGCTATCCGTTGCCGTAATGAATCCTGAAAGTTTTGATCCGTTGGCGAAGTTGCGGCTGAGTTCAATCGTCCCGCCGATGTCCTCCGCCAGATAGCGTCCGATCCGCGCTTGCAGAGTTATATCCGTGTCGGGGAATTCATACCATGCGTTAATATGACCGCTCAGCACACGGTTGCCGTACAATCCCATATTCAGGTCAGTCAGGGGGTCGCGCCTGAATGTCTGCCATGCATCGGCTCCGATGGCAAAAGTTTTGCCGAAGGGGCGGTATAGAATTTCACCGCCGACTCCGCTGTACATTTCCTCCAGATAGCCCGCAGTCAGAGACAGGTGAAGGTCCGTATTCAGGCTGGTCATCCATCCCGCCCACAATCTGTCCAGGGCAATGCGCCGGGAGGCAAACAAATCGACATCGCTTCGTATGGGCATTGCGGGCAACAGTCTGAACTCATTCAGATGGTCCAGGTTGTCGGCAATATTCAGCCGCGCTCCCGCGCCCGCATGAAAATGCGTGCTGATTTTTTCTATAACTTCGCCGATTAGCGATGTGCGGAACAGAAAGCCGCTGTCTTCCTCCGACAAACTTGCATCGTGATCAAGCATAAGCCGGAAATCCGGCAAGACAGGCTCTTCCGCAAGATATTCATGAAGAGATTTTTGCCAGTTTGTTTTTTTATCTTCCCCGAAGGAAGCGCCATGCCATATTTCCTGCGGGCTGCCCGTATTGAATGCAAATGCTTGCTCCAGATCGCGGCGGTTAAAATTCAGGGACGGGCCGCGCAGGCCCAGATAGGTCGGCGTCAGGGATATTTCCTCAACTGTTTTGCCCGCATGATTGGATATATGGCGTACGGCACGTCCTGTTTGCTGTGGGTATGATCTGTCGGGCGAAAGCTCCAGGCGCACGGAAACCTTGTCTTGATCTCCGGCCGCTCTGTACAGGTAAATTCCTTCCGCGGCCGCTGACAATTCCATTTGCGGAGGAAGGGATGCTCCGGCCCGGTAATGACGCAGCGGCGTTTGTTCAGTTTTTTCAGCCTTGCGCCAGGGCCATTTTTCAGGCGTTTCCTTTAGGCTCAGGTTGCCGATAATGGTTTCGCCTCCGCCGATTGCCAGTCCCAGGTTTATCCATGAGGCCGGGTTGAACGAAAGCCCTATCGACCATGGGGCAGCGGGGCTATACCCTTCTGATTTTTCTGCTATATAACGGTCCGCGCCCCACTCGGCTTTTAAAGAAAGGCCGTCAAGGGGGGTGAAATATTCAATTCCTCCAAAAGCGCCTATGTTCCGGCCTGTAAACCAATCCTGAATGTCATTGGGCGTTTTGTTGTCCGGAGAACGGTCTTTGCCGAAGTGGCTTCCCAGGATTTTGAGGGGGTTGGAAATGTGCGCTGCGCTCCCCAGTCTTCCCCAGGCTAGCCCTGCCGTAAAATCAAAATCTTCGTATCTTTTGGAGAAAGCCAGATATTCGGAAGCGGTTCTTTTGTGTCCAAACGCAGATTGCAGACCAAGTACAGCTGCCGGCATGAGGAGTCCTTCTTCTGTCAGACGGAGCCGAAGGTCAATCCCCGGATACAGGCGGTCGGCGTCTCCGGTTATATCTTTCGTCCGGGCTGTCTGTCTGATGCCGATATAGAGCGGGGAGGCTATCTGCAATCCCAGGGCGCCATGCAGATACGGTTCGGATACGCCCGTGCGCAGGCCGATAGTGCCCGCTTTGTCCATTCGGGCGGACGGGACGGTTATAAGCCCCGGCACCCCATAGACATTGACGGAACGGGAATCTTCCGCCAGCGCGCCGCCTGTCAGGATAAAAAAAGCGACAATTGCTTGTATAACCGAAAAAAGACAGCGCATGGAAAAGCAAAGGCAGTGGTTTTGGAACGGATTGGATCGGATCGGATCGGCCTTTCTATAGTGTTCATGATATGCCGTTGCATGTCAAAGGCTTGGCATGAAATTTGCGATGATATGGGAAGATATAAAGGGCAATATTGGGGGATAACAGATGGGTCTGGGCAAACTCTTTGCGGGCTTTTGCGGATTTTTGTGCCGCTTCATGATCTTACGTTCTGAGGCGAAAGTTTTTTTCGATGATTTGGCCAGTCAGGCCGATGAAGGAATTTTGTATTTTGATAGTAGGGGTATGTTGCAAAATGCAAACGGGATAGCCTTTGCGCTTTTGCCGTTTCTGAAGGCGGATGCACTCAGGAGTCTCGGGTTTGAAGATTTTTTTAAAAGCTTGGATCCTTACAACCGTCATTTAAGGAATGAAAGGGACGAATCTGAAAAGACGATCAGTTTTTCGGGGCTTCTTGATACCGGCGTGCGGTTATGCAGGATTCGTAGCGGCAGCGCACGGCATGGAGGGATGTACGTTTTTCTCTCCGACGTGACTGAGGCGGAAAGCAGCCAGCATGAAAAAGTCAGGATGTCGCGCCTTCTGCAGGCGGTTCCTGGCGGCATGGCCGTATGCAATGGTTCCGAAATACAGTTTGCAAATGAAGAATTTCTGAAACTTCTGGATATATCCGGCAGCCAGATCAGGAAGAAGAATATACCGGACATTCTTTCAGAGACGATCTCAGCGGACGGCAATGCTCTGAGGGAGATGAAAAATCTCGGAAAGCCCGTTATGATTGAATGGGCGCGTGAAAGGGATGGCGCGCAGATATGGTATGAGGCGCGTATGGTTCCCGTTCCGGGTGAGCCGGGCATGCCGGGTCTCTTTGCGTGTTTTCTCAGGGACGTTACGGAAGATCGCGTGCAAAAGGCCCAATTCTATCAGGCCCAGAAACTGGAAGCTTTGGGGCAGCTTGCGGGAGGCGTCGCCCATGATTTTAACAATTTGCTGTCTATTGTGGACGGTTATGCGCGGATGGCGCTCAAGCATGTCGATAAGGACAATCAGGCATGGAATTACCTGGAGCGCATCAAGCAGGCGAATCGTCGCGGCGCCAATTTGACCAAACAGCTTCTGACATTCGGGCGACATAGAATTGTTGCTGACACAGTGATGGATTTGAAGGAAACTCTGAAGGATCAGGAAGTTTTGCTTTGTCCTCTGTTGGACGCATCAATACGCATGAGCATCCATGCCGATAGCGGTATTTTTATAGACTGTTCGCAGGACAGCATGGCGCAGGTGTTGATGAATCTTGTCATTAATTCCCGCGATGCCATGCCGGATGGCGGCACAATCACCATAGATCTTCAGCGCATAAACAATACTGATCTGCCTTCTCATGTGCCGGAGGATTTGAGGCATGGGGATTTTTGCCGTCTGACTGTAATGGATACGGGGCATGGCATGGATTCAGAAACGATCAGCCGTATTTTTGATCCGTTTTACACGACGAAGGAACAGGGCAAGGGCACGGGACTGGGGTTGTCCATGGTCTACGGCATAGTCAGGCAGGCATCCGGCTTCATTGATGTGCAGTCTGCTCTGGGCGAAGGCACTTCCATGAAAGTATATTTACCTGTCAGCAAAAGGCGGCCGGTCGCCAGGCAGGCGATTCCCGCATCTCCGGCGAATCCCGCGGGAGCGATGTTTAACGGCTACAGCGTGCTTGTGGTCGAGGATGAGCCGGATCTTTTGCTCGTCGTAAAAAACATGCTGCAGGACATGGGCATGGATGTCATTACGGCGGGAAACGGCAATGATGCGTTGCTGAAACAGGATGAGTATGAAGGGAGAATAGATTTTCTTTTGACGGATGTCGTGATGCCGGAGTTGAACGGCGTACGCTTGTCCGAGATGATGGGCGAGTTGCGTCCGGAAACGAAAGTTATATTCATGAGCGGATATCCGGCAAGCGGAACAATGGCGCGCATACAGGTGCCTGAAGATGCGGTTTTGATGGCAAAGCCGGTGGTGTATGAGAAGTTGGCCGGCGTTCTTTTTGATAGATTGAACAATAAGGCGAAAAGCGGTGACGATATTTATCGCTGGAAGATAGCCGAAGCGATATGACACAGGAGATTTTTCAATGATCGTGAACAGCATGAATGATCTGAAGATTCTTTTAGTGGAAGATCAAAGCGATGCGCGAGCCATGCTGCGCAACATGCTGTCCGAGCTGGGCATAACGCAGACCTTTGAGGCCAAGGACGGGAACGAAGCATTGCGGTTTATGGATTCGGCTTTTGAATTCGTCAATCTGGTGATATGCGACTGGAACATGCCAAAGATGAGCGGCGTTGAATTTCTACGCCAGCTGCGGACTGTCGACCCGAGCGTGCCTTTTCTGATGGTGACGGGGCGCAGCGACATGAGTTCCGTCATCGAAGCAAAATCTTCAGGAGTATCCGGCTATATTCGCAAACCGTTTTCGCCGGCGCAGTTGGAGGCCAAGCTGAGAATTCTCGTTCAGCGCGGAAAAAAGGCAGGCTAGGGTCCGAACCCGCAGCTTTCACGCAATTCCGTGAGTTTGGACCCTTAAGCAACAACCCCGTTTGCATTCTCCTGAAAACTTGATTATACAAAGCCCAGCGGAGGCTATCTCTGCAGAGGGCAATTATGACAAAAGAAGATTTGATGGAATTTAAAGGCGTGGTAACGGAAGTGCTTCCGAATACCATGTTTCGCGTCAAGCTCGAAAACGACCATGAGATTCTCGCCCACACGGCCGGAAAGATGCGCAAAAACCGCATTCGCGTGTTGCAGGGCGATACGGTCGTCGTTGAAATGACTCCTTACGACCTGACCAAGGGCCGGATTATTTTCAGGGAAAAATAACGAGTGCTGATCCTTGCATCCGCTTCACCCCGCCGCCTTGACCTGTTGCGGCAGATCGGGTTGGAGCCGTTGCGTACTGTGCCGGCTGAAGTCGATGAAACGCCCCGGAAAAGGGAGGCGCCGCGTGATCTTGCGCTGCGCCTTGCCTGCGCGAAAGCGGCGTATGTTGCTGCGGATAATAAAGGATTTTTTATTCTTGCGGCGGACACAGTCGTAGCCTGCGGTCGGCGCATTCTGGACAAGGCTGAAAATGCGGATGACGTTAAAGCATTTCTGATCCTGCTTTCCGGCAGGCGGCACAAGGTGATTGGAGGCATATCCGTCATTACGCCGGACGGAAGCATGAAAAAGCGCATTGTGGAAACGGTGGTACAGTTCAAAAAGATGTCATCCGGCGAGATAGACGATTATGCCGCATGCGGCGAGGGGATCGGAAAGGCGGGCGGATACGCTATCCAGGGGCGCGCGGCCGCCCATATAAAATTCATCGGCGGGTCTTATTCGAACGTGGTCGGACTGTCTCTTTATGATACAATGCAAATGTTAGGTGGCGGTAGCGTTTTCACAAAGATGCCCCCGGAGAGCAATGGCGAAGCCGGCAAAGTCAAAAGGTCTGGATGTACTGATTGATGAACTGGAGGGATCCCTGTGGGTCGCTTCGGTTGAGAGCGGTCGTCTGGAAGGGCTGGACGTTGATCCGGCCGCGGAGCAGGTGCGGTGGGGTTCCATATACTGGGCGAAGGTCGCGCGCATCGATGCCGCGCAGGATGCCGCCTATGTTAACCTTGACGGCGACAATATCGGCATTCTTTACAACGCCGATGTCCGCATTGAAGAGAAAGACGGAAAATATAAAAAAGGCGGAGATATCGCCATAGGAAAGGCTATACAGCCGGGGCAGATGATCGCAGTGCAGGCCAAAAGCGGTTATCTCCCGCGCGCGCCCGAAGAGGATCGCGCCGAAGACAAAAACCCGCGCGTCAGCATGAACGTCGTTTTATCCGGACGCTATCTGATTCATACGCCGACGGAACCGGACAACAGGGTATCGCAGCGCATAAGAGACAAGAAATTGCGCCGGCAACTGATGAAAATGCTGGAACAACTTGGAAATTATCATGGCTGTATACTGCGCGCGGCAGCGGCGGGGGTGCAGACGGATGTCCTGTTGCGCGAAGCAAAGGTGCTGCGCCTGACGTGGGATCAGGTAAAACTGCACTTCAAGGGGGATGACCCCTCGCTCATCATGCTGGGCCCGGATGCCGTTCAGAGAACAATGAGCGATCATGCCGGAAAACCTGTTGATCGCATTGAATTGACCACTATGGAGCATTTCGAGCATGCTGAGGAATGGTGTGAAGTTTTTGCGCCCGATCTGATGACGAAAATCCAGCCCGTAGAACTGAAGAATCCGAATGAAGAACTGGGGCTTTTCGACCTCCACGACATTGCTGGCCAGATTGATGAACTGTTTCAGCCTTACACCATTCTTGAGAACGGCGGAGCCATTATCATTCAGGAAACCGCGGCCCTCATTGCCATCGATGTAAACCGGGGGGCTGACGAACGTTCAAATCTCGCTATTAATTTGCAGGCGGCGGAGGAAATCGCGCGGCATCTGCGCCTGCGTAATATGGGCGGGGCCGTCGTCATCGACTTTCTGCGCATGAAAAGCAAGGAAGAGTATAAAAAACTGGAAGATGCGATGGAACGGTTCTTTATTGAAAAAGATCCATGTACGGTGCAAATTCACGGCATAACAAAGCTGGGGTTTATGGAGTTGACCCGGCAACGCCGTACTCCATCCCTGCTGGAGCGGTATCGCAGCGTTGTATCGGTCGAATAAGCCATTATTTTCGTTGAATTTAATTATCCGCTGGACATATCAATAGCATTGTTTTATAAGCCCTTACTGGCCGTTTTGGATGGCTGGACGCCCAGATAGCTCAGTTGGTAGAGCAGGTGACTGAAAATCACCGTGTCGCTGGTTCAAATCCGGCTCTGGGCACCACTTTATTCTTACAAAATTCTTACAAAATGCCGTATTGCAGCCAAGGCATGCCTTTTCGGCGGGGATGACATTTTCCCCCCGGGATGATTAAATTATTTCCATGATTACAGAATTAAGCGACCGGGCGCAGGGCGTGCTGCGTTTCATCATCGACAGCTACATGAAATCCGGAGAGCCTGTCGGGTCGCGGACGATCGCGCGCGGAGTGGGCCTGTCGCTGTCCGCGGCCACGATCCGTAGTGTGATGGCGGATCTTGAGGAAGCCGGACTTCTTTATGCCCCCCATACATCCGCAGGGCGTCTTCCGACGCAACAGGGTTTGCGGTTTTATGTCGATGGACTGATGGAGATTGGCGATCTGAGCGCAGAGGAGCGCCGCGCCATCGAGGCGCAGTGCGAGGGATCGGGGCAGACCATCACGCAGGTGATGGAGCGCGCGACATCGCTCCTGTCCGGCCTTTCGTCAGCTGCCAGCCTTGTCATTGCGCCCAAGACGGACAAGCCTCTGAAGCAGATTCAGTTTACTCTGCTGGAGCGCGGGCGCGCGCTCGTCATACTTGTCATGCAGGACGGCATGATCGAAAACCGCGTCATGGAGGTGTCGGCGGATGTCACGCCCCCCACTTTGACCACGGCAGCAAACTATCTAAATGCGCGGCTGGCGGGAAAGACGCTTGCGCAGACGCAGCGCTATATATTCCGGGAGATAGAGGAAAACCGCGCGCAGATAGATATTCTAACGGCAGATCTTGTGAAGCGCGGACTTGCGCTGACGCCGCAGGGCCCGCTCGACGGCCACATTATTATCCGGGGCCAGTCAAAGCTGCTTCAGGATGTCAGGGCCGTCGAGGATATAGAGAAGGCGCGGCAGCTTTTCGCAGCGCTTGAGGAAAGGGAAACGGTTTCCCGCCTGCTCGATGCGGCGCAAGGCGGCGACGGCATCCAGATATTCATAGGCACGGAAAACAGGATGTTCAGCCATTCCGGGTGGTCGATGGTGATTTCGCCATATAAAACGCCGGAAAACCGCATCATAGGCGCAATCGGCGTGATCGGCCCGGCGCGTCTGAATTACGGACGCGTCATCCCGGTCGTCGATTATACGGCGCAGGTTATCGGAAAGCTCATCGGGCAGCATTGACTTCCCTATTTGTCTTGTCTGGAAAACCCGTCAGGGGAGAGACCCAAAATAGCGATTATAACGATCGCGGGCCACAGAGGCATGGGCTGCACGGACAGTGCATTCGCCAGAAAGCGTAATCTTTCCGATAGCGTTTCAAGGCCGTCTGAAAATACGGCAGAGAGCATACGCAATCTTTTGATTCTTAAGTGAACAGGCTTCATCTGATACTTTGGAGACATTGCGGCGTCTAACCCGGTCTTGCTGTTGGCCTCGGGACGGGCGCTCCCGCCGTACGGTTGCGGATGGTTTCATAGGCTTGTTCAATTCCTGCGGAAAGGCTTTCCAGCGTTTCGCGGCCGCCGGACTTTTCAGGCGCATAGCTTGGGTTTATAGCAGCGGCTGCGGCACCTAGCGGAGGCGTTCAAGTCTTTTGTAAAAGATTTATCCGCATTGCCGTCTTCCTTGTTCTGTTCTTGGTCTCTTTCCATCGTAAGCCCCTTTGGTAGAGTTATGGTTATATATAATTAACAATTCATTAATATTTTTGTATAACGCATTTGCGGGTTTTCCCTGTTCTCGCTAAACTATTGCAGGATTTATGATTTTTATGGGGGGCATAATTTTATGATTTTTTGTCGTTTTACAAATATCTTTTTGCTTCTTTTATTCTTGCTGGTTTCTTTTCTGACTGGGATGCAAGCGCATGCTTCAGGCATAAGAATTAGTAAAAACATCGTCGAACGGACAATGAGCGTTTCCCTCGTGCGCGATCCTGCGTTGCCGGAAGGCGGATTTATTTTGCGGCTTCTGTACCAGGGGACGTCGATGAGCGGTTGTCCGAAGCTGAACAACCCTGCTTTCGAGACGGAATATATCGGACCGTTCGTGAATATCACTGTGGAAGATGTAACCATTGACGAAAATGCTTCCTATAGGGATTGCAATGCCGTGGCGCAGTCTCCGAAAGCCGATGTGATAATGAACAGGCAGGAACTGGCCGATAAAGGCGTAGAGAAGGTGCAGATTAACAACGGCGATTTCAAGGAAACATTTAAGGTCATTCTGACCGATCACAGTATTGCGCTGGAGCAGGATTGCTCCCTTGGATGCGGGCTTGTCGCAAGGCCCCAGAAAATATATGGATCCAAGGACTCTCTGCGTCTGTGGTTTTATCCGGCGGGTACGGTCGTTCTTTATGTTTCATCCACAGGGGATGTTCCCGATGCCGCCCGCAAAGTGCGCAATATGGCTGCGCAACGCGGGCTGACGCCGTTGACGGACATCATCTCTGATTTTTCTTCGCCCCTTGTCCGGGCGGGCATGTTTTACTATGTGGATGACAAGGGTCTGTACTTGCGCGAGGGCGAGGCCGGGCCTGTGCCTGTAGGGGCTGTGCAGCTTGACAAAACCATTTACGGATTGCACGGTGACGAAATGATCCCGCAGGATGCCGTCGTGTTTGCGCGGCGGCCGGGTCCAAACGAATAAGAAGAGATGTATCCAGGCAATGAATAAGAAGGCAGAAGCGGAAAAGGAAAATGCAGCCGGGGGGGATGCTTCGCCGGAGGAATCGTTTGCGGACGGCCTGCAGGCTGAAACTCGGGATGCGGCGGATTCCGCGGGTGAAACGGGCGGCGGGCGCGAAGCGGCTCTGGAAGCCGATCTTGCGCGAATGAAAGATCACATGCTGCGTGCGCTGGCCGATGCGGAAAATTCCCGGAAGCGCGCGCTGAAGGACAGGGAAGACGCGGGAAAATACGCCATAACGGCATTCGCCCGCGACCTTCTGGATTTTGCCGACAATTTCCACCGGGCGCTGGGGGCCATTCCC
>JACQIJ010000178.1 GCA_016198545.1 Pseudomonadota bacterium | reverse complement strand
TTAGATAGTGGCGGAGACGGAGGGATTCGAACCCTCGATAGGGGTTAACCTATACACACTTTCCAGGCGTGCGCCTTCAACCGCTCGGCCACGTCTCCCGACCCGGAGTCAGTTATCAGAAATTATCAGCCGGTTCAACAATCATGTGTTTTTTCCATGCTTTGCCAATTCTGCGGAAATTGGTAGGATGAGCTGTGTAGTGGCGCAACTAATAACATAATATAAAAGTTACCATGCGTTTTGTTTTCCTTATATGCTTTTTGTTGGCTTTGCCGCCATTGGCTGCGGCAGGGCATGATGCTTATATGGCCTACGTCGAATCGCAGGAAGGCAATATCGATCTTTCCGATCCTTTCCGGTTCAGCGATCTGGGCTGGCTATGGGTGACTTATGCCCCAAAAAACTATGACCTGATGCGTCAGAGCATGAATCCAGACATGTGGAAGAACATGATTGAGCCGGCGCTTACGCAACCGGCCATCATCGTTACCGCCATTCCGGCCGCCGTTGTTTATATATTGCTGGCCGTTTTGCGCATTATTGGCCTGCCGCCGTTTACCGGCAAAGGGATTCTAGGCCCGCAAAAGGCAAGGGGAACGGGACCGGCGCGTTTTGATGACAAGAGAAAGACCAAGGGGCGCTGGAAATACAAGCGAAAATAGAGATTACTCCGCAAGCCCGGACAACGCCCTGATTTGCGCATCGATGATCTCAAGGTTTTCAGGCGTAGACAGGCGGTGGTCGCCGCGTTCAATCAAAACTACGCTTACATCACCGCCGATTACCGCGTTCTTGATGCGAAACGAATTTTGCCACGGAACATCAGCATCTTTCATTCCATGCACCAGCCTTATCGGCGCTCTTATATGGTTGTCCCTGTCAAGCAAGCAAAGGAGTTCCGCGTCCTCGATCAGGTTTTTTGTAACAATATAGGGCTTATCGCTGTAATCGTTCGGCAGGGCGACAGAACCTTTTTCACTCATTTCATTCTGCTGATCCGTCGTTAAGTTTTTTTTAATTTCACGCGTGTAATCGGCGGCGGCGGCAATGCCCACGATGCCAGCAATTCTTTCGGCGCGACGCTGCGCTATCAGCAGCGATATCCATCCGCCCATAGAGGACCCGACGAGGATGACGGGATCCGCTGTAAGCATATCGAGGACAGCGATGGCATCCTCCATCCATTGGCTTATAACGCCGTCCTCAAATTTCCCTCCGGAAGAGCCGTGTCCCCGGTAGTCAAAACGCACATAAGTCTGCCCCCGGGCGCGACACTGGCTTTCCAGCCACGTTGCCTTCGTGCCGCTCATATCCGACCGGTATCCGCCCAAAAAAACGATTGCCGGCAGGAACTTGCCTGATTCTGCGGCGGGGGTCAGAAAATAAGCCAGCTCGGGCTTTCCAGGACGCTCCAAGAATTTCATGGCCATAATCTATCGTCCCATTTACGCTTTTAATTTCTTTCACAAGCATACCATTAATGTGCTAAATCCTTAAGCCATGAAGAAGGCCGCCAAAAGGACGAAAACGCCTGTCATCATGCAGGTCATTCCCGAACTCGGTCCCGGTGGGGCCGAACAGGGCTGCATCGATGTCTGCGCCGAACTGGTGCGGGCGGGCGCTTTAGCTCTGGTGGTATCAAACGACGGCCCGCGCGTTCATGAAATTGCGCGCGCGGGGGGCGCGCATATCAATATGCCGGTGGACAGCAAGAACCCGCTGGTCATTTTGAAGAATGCGCTCAAACTGCGGCACCTTATTCGCAAATACGATGTTGATATCGTTCATGCGCGCAGCCGCGCCCCGGCCTGGAGCTGCTGGCGGGCGTGCAAGAGCACAAAAGCGGAATTCGTAACGACATGCCACGCTCCATACAAAATCGAGAATGAATGGAAGCGCAGATATAATGCGATCATGGCAAAGGCGGATCGCATTATAACGATTTCTCACTTTGTTGCCGAATATCTGCGCCGCAATTATAAAGTTGATGCGCAGAAAATCAGGGTCATTCACCGCGGCATCGCTTTGGAAAAGTTTCATCCGGCCTGCGTTACGCCGGAGCGTTTGATAAAGCTGTCGAAAACATGGCGCGTTCCGGACGGCGCCGGGATTGTCATGATGCCGGCGCGCCTGACGCGGTGGAAGGGCCATGATGTTTTGATTGATGCCATCGCGGCGCTAAACAGGCCCGACATATTTTGCATCATGATTGGCGCGGATCAGGGACGCGTGGAATACAGACACGAAATGGAGGAGAAAATAAAGAGCCGCGGCCTTGAAGGACAAGTGCGCATTGTCGATCATTGCGACGACATGCCGGCGGCCTACATGATGGCTACGGTGGTGGTAAGCGCTTCCACGGATCCGGAAGGATTCGGACGCGTCCCCGTCGAAGCGCAAGCTATGGGACGCCCCGTTATTGCGACCGATCATGGCGGCGCACGGGAAACCATTGTGCGCGGGGAGACGGGATGGCTGGTTACGCCGGGCGACCCGGCAGCTTTATCGCGCGCAATCGCCGAAGCCCTGGCGTTGAACCTGAATCAGAGAGCTATTCTCGCCACCCGGGCTATGGCACATATAGCCCAGAATTTCACACGGGAAAAAATGGTCTCCGAGACGCTGGACGTTTATGCGGAGATCCTGCGGGAAAAGTTTATGGCAGGCGTGTCATGGCGCCGCGACGGAGATTCTGGATTACCGCATTCCGGCATTGCCGCTGAATGAAATAATGA